>NZ_JBWKYF010000074.1:0-5131 GCF_059423605.1 Variovorax sp. GW460-12-1-14-LB1 | reverse complement strand
GCGTTGCCGCGCACGCGGCGCCAGTCGGGGGCGCGCTCGTACAGCGCGAAGGCGCGGCGCAGGGCGCGGTCGTAGTCGGCGTCCTCGAAGCGGTCGAACACGAAGCCGGTGGCGGCGCCGCTTGCCATGTCTTCCAGCGTGCAGTCGACGACGGTGTCGGCCAGCCCGCCGACGCGGCGCACCAGCGGCAGGCTGCCGTACTTCAGGCCGTACATCTGCGTGAGGCCGCAGGGCTCGAACAGCGAGGGCACGATCGTCACGTCGCCCGCGCCGAAGAGCTGGTGCGCCAGCGTCTCGTCGTAGCCGATGGTGACGCTCACCGAGGCGGGCGCCGCCGCCGCGCGCTGGCGGAAGGCTTCTTCAAGCCAGCCTTCGCCGCTGCCCAGCAGCGCGAGCTGGCCGCCCTGCGCGAGCAGCGTGTCGAGGCCGCCGAGCACGAGGTGCAGGCCCTTCTGTTCGGTGAGCCGGCTCACCACGATGAACAGCGGCGCGTCGGGGCGCTCGGCCAGCCCCAGCTGGCGCTGCAGCACCGACTTGCAACGCGCCTTGCCGGCCATGTGGCGGCCCTCGGGCGCCTGGTAGCCCTGCACCAGCGCGGCGTCGGTGGACGGGTTCCACACCTGGTCGTCCACCGCGTTGAGGATGCCGCTGAGCACGCCGGCGCGCTGGCGCAGCAGGCCGTCGAGGCCACAGCCCTGCTCGGGCGTCTGGATCTCCAGCGCGTAGGTCGGGCTCACGGTGGTGAGCTGGTCGGCAAAGTAGAGGCCGCCCTTCATGAAGGAGATCTGGCCGTGGTACTCCAGCCCGTTCATGTGGAAGGCCGGCGCCGGCAGGCCGAGTTCGGCGAAGTGCCAGGGCGCGAACACGCCCTGGTAGGCCAGGTTGTGCACCGTGAACACGCTGCCCGTGCGCGGGCCGCCCGCGCGCCGCGCGAAGGCCAGGTAGGCGGGTGCGAGCGCCGCGTGCCAGTCGTGCGCGTGCACGATGTCGGGCCGCCAGCCGGGGTCGAGCCCCTGCGCGAGCTGCGCCGCCGCCCAACCCAGCAGCGCGAAACGCCGGTGGTTGTCGCCGTAGGGCTGGCGCGTGGTGTCTTCGTAGGGATTGCCGGGCCGGTCGTACAGCGCGGGCGCGTCGATCACGTAGGTGGGAATCGGCGGCGCGCAGGCGATGGCGACGTGCCCGGCGCGCAGGCCGAAGCGCTCGCCCCAGGGCGCGGTGAACTCGGCCACCGGCACCAGGTCGCGCACGCCGGCCACGATGGCGGGAAAGCCCGGCAGCAGCGCGCGCGCCTCCTGCCCCGCGGCCATGAGCGCCAGGGGCAGGGCGCCGGCGATGTCCGCCAGGCCGCCGGTCTTCAGGAGGGGAAACAGCTCGGCGCTGACCTGGAGGATGCGCATGGTGGTGCGGTCGATCAGGCGGCGGCCGCGGGCGCGGGGTCCGGCGCGAGCCGCTTGAGCATTTCGCGCGTGACCAGCACCACGCCCGTTTCCGTGCGCTCGAAGCGCGCTGCATCGGCTTCGGCGTCTTCGCCGATGACCGTGTCGTCGGGGATCACGCAGCCGCGGTCGATCACCACGCGGTTCAGCCGGCAGCCGCGGCCCACTTCCACATCGGGCAGCAGCACAGCTTCGTTGATCTCGCAGAAGGAGTGGATGCGCACGCCCGAGAACAGCACCGCGCTGCTGATCTTCGAGCCCGAAACGATGCAGCCGCCCGAGACGATGGTGTTGACCGTCATGCCGTGCTTGCCCTCGCGGTCGAGCACGAACTTGGCCGGCGGCAGCTGCCGCTGGTAGGTCCAGATGGGCCAGTCCGTGTCATAGATGTCGAGCTCCGGGGTGATCGAGGCCAGGTCGAGGTTGGCTGCCCAGAATGCATCAATCGTGCCCACGTCGCGCCAGTAGGCCTTGGCGTCGGGCCCGCGCGAGGCGCGCGTGACGCACGACATGCTGAACGGATGCGCCAGCGCGCGGCCCTCGGCCACGGCGCGCGGGATGATGTCCTTGCCGAAGTCGTGGCTCGAGTCGGGGTTGGCGTTGTCTTCCTCGAGCAGCCGGTACAGGTAGGCCGAGTCGAAGATGTAGATGCCCATGCTGGCCAGCGCCAGGTCGGGGTGGCCGGGCATGGCGGGCGGATCGGCGGGCTTCTCGAGGAAGCTGGTGATCTGGCGGCCGTCGTCCACCGCCATCACGCCGAAGGCTGTGGCCTCGTGGCGCGGCACCTCGATGCAGCCGACCGTGCAGCCCAGGCCGCGCTCGGCGTGGTCCTTGAGCATGATGGAGTAGTCCATCTTGTAGATGTGGTCGCCGGCCAGCACCACCACGTAGTCGTGCGGCGTGGAGCGGGTGCTGATGATGTCCAGGTTCTGGAACACCGCGTCGGCCGTGCCGCGGTACCAGTGCTCGTCGCCCATGCGCTGCTGCGCGGGCAGCACGTCGACCATCTCGTTGAGCTCGGCGCGCAGGAAGCTCCAGCCGCGCTGCAGGTGGCGCATGAGCGAGTGCGACTTGTACTGTGTGACCACCGCCATGCGCCGGATGCCGGAGTTCAGGCAGTTGGACAGCGCGAAATCGATGATGCGGAACTTGCCGCCGAAGTACACGGCCGGCTTGGCGCGCCGGTCGGTGAGCTGCTTGAGGCGGGAGCCCCGGCCGCCGGCCAGCACCAGCGCGATGGTGCGGCGGACCAGTTGATGGGCCTGCAGGGGGGGCTGCGGGGCTTGCGTGCCCTGGGTGTTGAGCTTGTCCATCTGTGTCTCCGTTCGTTCGTTCATTCGCTTGTATTGAATTCGTCGTCTTCAGAGTGTCCGCACCGAGTCTGGCACTGCGCCGTGGGCTTGGCTCCTACGTTCTTGCAAGCCAGAGGCTCGAAACCGGCACCTCCACCGCGCGGCCCAGCAGGCGGGGCGCGGCGCGCAGGGCGTCGGGGTCTTCGGCATCGGTGGCCAGGCAGCAGTGCCAGTCGCCGTCCGGCAACGTGAAGGCGACGGGGCTCGGGCCCGTATTCACCAGCACCAGCCAGGCGTCCTCGGCATTCCCGAACAGGATCGCAAGGGCCGTGCCCGCATGCCAGTCGGCCGGTGCCATCGGCTGACCGTCGGGGCGCAGCCAGCGCAGGCCCGGCGGTGCGCCGTCGGTCGGCGGTTCGGCCGGCCACCAGCGCGTGCTGCGCAGCACCGGCGCCTCGCGCCGCAGGGCGGTGAGCCGCGCGACGAACGCAGTCAGGCGCGCGCGTTCGCTGGCCGGGTCGGACAGCCCGATCCAGCCGAGCCAGGTGGTCTCGTTGTCCTGGCAGTAGGCGTTGTTGTTGCCGTTCTGGCTGTGGCCGAGTTCGTCGCCGGCCAGCAGCATCGGCGTGCCTTGCGACAGGAGCAGCGTGGCGAGCAGCGTGCGCTGCAGGCGCGCGCGCAGGGTGCGCACGGCGGGGTCGTCGCTCGGGCCTTCGACGCCGCAGTTGGTACTCAGGTTGTGCGCATGGCCGTCGCGGTTGTCTTCGCCGTTGGCGAGGTTGTGGCGCTGCTCGTAGCTCACGAGGTCGCGCAGCGTGAAGCCGTCGTGCGCGGTGATGAAGTTGACGCTCGCGGTCGGTGCGCGGCCGTCGTGCGCGAAGCTCGCGCTGGAGGCCGTGAAGCGGTGCGCGAAGTCGCCCAGGCCGGCGGCGCCCTCGCGCCCCTGGCGCAGCCAGAAGCCGCGTTGCGTGTCGCGGAAGCGGTCGTTCCATTCGAGCCAGCCGGGCGGGAACTCGCCGAGCCGGTAGCCGCCGGGGCCGAGGTCCCAGGGCTCGGCGATGCGCAGCGTGCGCGACAGCACCGGGTCTTGCGCCATCGCCGCGAAGAAGGGCGCGCGTGCATCGAAGCCACGCTGTGCGTCGCGGCCCAGCACCGTGGCGAGGTCGAAGCGGAAGCCGTCGACGCCCATCTCGCAGGCCCAGAAGCGCAGGCTGTCCATCACCAGCTGCAGCACGCGCGGCTCGCCGAGGTTCAGACAGTTGCCCGTGCCGGCCCAGTTCTCGTACAGGGCGCGGTCGTCCTGGCGCAGGTGGTAGTACAGGGCGTTGTCGATGCCGCGCAGCGAGAGCGTGGGGCCGAGTTCGTCGCTTTCGGCGCTGTGGTTGTAGACCACGTCGATCACCAGCTCCATGCCGCGCGCATGCACCGCATCGGCCATCGCGCGGAACTCGCTGGCGGGGGTGGTGCCGGGGCGGCCGCTCCAGAAGCGCGCTTCGGGGGCGAACCAGCCGATGGTGTTGTAGCCCCAGTGGTTGGTCAGGCCTTTGGCAAGCAGGCGCTGTTCGTCGGCGCGGTGCTGCACGGGCATGAGGCTGAGGGTGGTGATGCCCAGGCGTTGCAGGTGGTCGAGGATGGCGGGTTCTGCGAGGCCTGCGTAGGTGCCTCTTAGGGGTTCTGGCACACCCGGGTGCTGGTGGGTGAGGCTGCGGATGTGGAGTTCGTAGAGGACGCGGTCGGTGGGGGGGATGTGGGCTTGGCCTGCTGTTTTGGGTGCGTTGCTGGGGGCTGTGACGCGGGCCTTGAGGGCGATGGGGGCGTTGTCTCTGTGGTCGCGTTGGGTCGGGTCTGTGAGGGCGTGGCCCAGGAAGAGGTCGCTGCCGTTGTAGTGGCCGAGGATTTCTCGGGCGTAGGGGTCGAGGAGGAGCTTGGCGGGGTTGAAACGCTTGCCCTCTTGGGGGGACCAGGGGCCGTGGACTCGGTAGCCGTAGATCAGGCCGGGACGGGCGGTGGGGAGGTGGCCGTGCCAGATGCCGTCTGTGCACTCTGGGAGCGGCAGGCGCTGTTGCTCGCTCTTGCCTGTGCTGTCGAAGAGGCAGAGTTCTACTTTGCTGGCTGTTGGCGCTGTGAGGGCGAAGTTGACGCCTTGATTTGATGGGGTTGCGCCTAGTGGGAGGGGATGGCCTGGGCTCAGCATTTTTTGGGCCTCGCCGTGGGTTTGCTTTCCGAGGCCGGGACTCGCCCCGGCGGGCGACTCACTTTCTTTGCTTCGCCAAAGAAAGTAAGCAAAGAAAGGCGGCCCCACTGTCTGCGACCCTCCGCTTCGCTGCGGGCAACCTGCGGTGCTCGCGTTTCGCGGGGTCTCGCAGAACTCGCTTCGCTCAAACAGCTGCGAGCCCTGATCCG
>NZ_JBWKYF010000073.1:0-33200 GCF_059423605.1 Variovorax sp. GW460-12-1-14-LB1 | reverse complement strand
TGGCAAAGGGGCTGGCTGCAAGGCGCCCGTGCGCAGCAAGGCTGAAGCCTTGCAAGCGCGGGCAACGCCGCAGACGGCCCCTTTGCCAGCCAACCCGAAGGGAAGGTCTGCCAAGGCGGGCCACTCGGCGTTGCGCTCCTTGCGTGTGCGCATGCACACGCGGCGTCACGCGCCTTGATTGACCCGCCGTGGCAGACCTTCGCGACGCCAGAAATAGGGTGAACAGGCCCTAGGCCAGGAAGTCTTCGATCAGCTGCGCCACGCGCTGCGGCTGGTCGTGGTGCAGCATGTGGCCCGCGTCGTCGAGCTGCTCGATGCGCACCGAGGGCACGGACTTCAAGCGCTCGTGGAATTCGGCGAGCGTGTAGCGGGCCTTCCACCAACCGTGCAGGCTGTCGTCAGAGGCCTCGACCATCAGCGTCGGTGCGGTGATGCGCGCATAGAGCGCGAGGGTTTCGTCGACGCGGAAGATGTTGGCGTTGACGATCTTGTGCGCGGCCTCGCCGAGGATCTGCCAGCGCGTGCTGCCGTCGGGCTGGGCCTGCGGCGCCGACCAGTGGCCGGCCAGCCAGTCCGCCTTGTCCTGCGTGAGGCGCGGGTTGGTCTTCATGAGGCGGCGCGCCACGCCGTCCACCGCCGAATAGCCCGCGAGCGCTTTCTCGCCGCGGTGCAGGCCCTTGAGCTCGTCGATCCACTGGCCGTAGCGCGCGGGCGCCTCGGCGGGCTGGCGCGCGGGCATGCCGAAGCCTTCGAGGTTGACGAGGCGGCGGATGCGCGCCGGGCGCACGCCCGCGTAGTGCATGGCGACGTTGCCGCCCATGCTGTGGCCCACGAGGTCGACCGGGCGGGCATCGTCGCCTTCGCCGGCGTAGTGGTCGAGCAGCCATTCGAGGTCGGCCAGGTAGTCGGGCAGCCAGTAGTTGTCGACGCCACCGCCGTCGGTGAGGCCGAAGCCGCGCCAGTCGGGGGCGATGATGAAGCGGTCGTCCTTCAGCGCATCGACCACGAACTGCCAGGAGGCCGCCACGTCCATCCAGCCATGCACCAGCACCAGCGGCGGGCGCTCGCTTGACGGTTGCCCCCAGAGGCGGACGTGGTAGTTCAGGTTGCGCACGGGCACGAATTCGCTGCGCGAGGGGCGGAGGGCTTGGTACATATGGCGCTCGATGATACGGAGAGGCCGCGCCGCGCGCAGTCCGCCACAGGACAGGGCGGCGCTCGGTTTCTCGGGGCCGGGGCAGCGCCTGCCGCGCGGGCGCGCTAGCATTCCGCGCATGAAAAAGATTCCACTCGGTCAGAGCGACCTCCACGTCACCCCGATCTGCCTCGGCACCATGACTTTCGGCGAGCAGGTCGACGAGCCCACCGCCCACGCCGTCCTGAACCGCTCGCTCGAGCGCGGCGTCGATTTCATCGACACGGCCGAGATGTATGCGGTGCCGGCGAGCAAGGAAACCTGCGGCGCCACCGAAACCATCATCGGGAACTGGTTTGCCGCCAACCCCGGCACGCGCCAGAAGATCACGCTGGCCACCAAGGTGGCCGGCCCCTCGCGCGGCATGCCCTGGGTGCGCGAAGGCACGGGCATGACGGCGGCCGACATCGAGGCCTCGTGCCACGGCAGCCTGCGCCGCCTGCAGACCGACGTGATCGACCTGTACCAGATCCACTGGCCCGAGCGCCACGTGCCGGTGTTCGGCAACATCCACTACAACCCCGAGAAGGAAACCTCGCAGACGCCGATCCACGACCAGCTCGAGGCGCTGGGCAAGCTGGTGAAGGCGGGCAAGGTGCGCACCATCGGCCTGTCGAACGAGACGCCCTACGGCGTGCACGAGTTCGTGCGGCTGGCCGAGCAGCACGGGCTGCCGCGCGTGGTGTCGGTGCAGAACGTCTACAACCTCGTGAGCCGCGCACACGAGAACGCGCTCGACGAAACCATGCACCGGCTCGGCGTGTCGCTGCTGGCGTACTCGCCGCTGGCCTTCGGCCTGCTGACGGGCAAGTACGACCAGAGCGGCATCGAAGGCCCCGATGCGCCCAAGGGCGCGCGCATCTCGAGCTACGAATCGGTGCGCAAGCAGCGCTGGGGCAAGCCCGACGCGCTGCGCGCGGCGCGGCGCTACAACCAGCTCGCGCGCGACCACGGCCTGAGCCCGACGCAGCTCGCGCTGGCCTTCTGCTACACCAAGTGGCAGGTGGCGAGCACGATCATCGGCGTGACCTCGGTGGCGCAGCTCGACGAAGACCTGGACGCCTACGGCACGACGCTGTCGGCCGAGGTGCTGGCCGAGATCGACAAGATCCGCCTGGACATCCGCGACCCCGCCGCCTGACCTGAGCAAGTGAGCAAGAAAGCCCACGTTTCCGAGACGCCCGCCACCCAGCTGCTGCGGGCGAACAAGGTCGCCTTCACCGAGCACCCCTACGAGTACCTGGAGCACGGCGGCGCCCAGCACAGCGCGCAGGTGCTGGGCTTCGACCCGTTCACCGTGGTCAAGACGCTGGTGATGCAGGACCAGGACGCCAGGCCGCTGATCGTGCTGATGCACGGCAACCGCACGGTGTCGACCAAGAACCTCGCGCGGCAGATCGGCGCCAAGTCGGTCGAGCCCTGCAAGCCCGAGGTGGCGCAGCGCCACAGCGGCTACCTGGTGGGCGGCACCTCGCCCTTCGGCACGCGGCGCGAGATGCCGGTCTACATCGAGTCGAGCGTGCTCGAATTGCCCAAGATCGCGATCAACGGCGGGCGGCGCGGCTACCTCGTGGGCATCGATCCGCAGGTGTGCGTGACGCTCCTGGGCGCCAAGCCCGTGCAGTGCGCGCTGGCAGAATAGCCGGCGTTTGCCTTTTTCCCGCCGGGCATGCAGGCCGGCGGCGCACAACAACAATCCGTTCCCCGGAGACCGCCTTGAGTTTCGATCTGCCTTCCCTCCTTGCCATCGTGGCGTCGTACCTGATCGGTTCGCTGTCGTTTGCGGTCATCGTGAGCAAGTCGCTCGGCATGGCCGATCCGCGCAGCTACGGCAGCGGCAACCCCGGCGCCACCAACGTGCTGCGCTCGGGCAACAAGGGCGCCGCGCTGGCCACCTTGCTGCTCGACGCGGCGAAGGGCTGGCTGCCGGTGTTCCTGATCCGCCAGTTCGGCGCGCAGTGGGGGCTGGGCGAGGGCGTGGCGGCGCTGGCGGGCCTGGCGGCCTTCCTGGGCCACCTGTACCCGGTGTTCTTCGGCTTCCAGGGCGGCAAGGGCGTGGCCACGGCCGCCGGCGTGCTGGTGGGCATCGCACCCTGGCTGGGGCTGGCCACGGGCGCGACCTGGCTGATCATCGCGATCTTCTTCCGCTATTCGTCGCTGTCGTCGCTGGTGGCGGCGCTCTTCGCACCGGCCTACTACCTGCTGGGTGGAAACATTGCGTGGCCACTCGACCGCACGGTGCTGATTGCGGTCATCATCATGAGTCTGCTGCTGATCTGGCGGCACCGCGAAAACATCCGCCGGCTCGCGGCCGGCACGGAGTCGAAACTCGGCTCGAAGAAAAAGGCTTGAACTCACCATGGCATCCATCACCCGCTTCCACGTCGGCCCGCGTCTGTCCGAGACCGCGGTGCACAACGGCACCATCTACCTCGCGGGCCAGGTGCCCGACGACACCACGCAGGACATCCGCGGCCAGACCGCCCAGGTGCTCGGCATGGTCGACCGCCTGCTGGCCGAGGCCGGCAGCGACAAGTCGCGCATCCTCATGACGCAGATCTTCCTGGCCGACATCGGCGACATCGGCGCCATGAACGAGGTGTGGGACGCGTGGATTCCGGCCGGCAACACGCCGCCGCGCGCGACCGTGGAGGCCAAGATGGCCAACGCGGCTTACAAGATCGAGATCGTCGTCACGGCCGCGCAGGCCTGAGGCCGGATCGGGAGCGGTCTCAGTACCGCTTCTCGAGAATCATCTCGTCGGCATCGCGCCGCATCGAGAAGCGGTTGAGAAAGCTGTTGCCCAGCAAGACGAAGGGCATGGGTTGCTGCGAGACGATGGCGTCGATGTCGTAGACCTCGACGTCGCCCACGCGCACGCTCTGCAGCCGCAGCCTGTAGCCCGCAGCGTTGCCGTTGGCCGTGCGCATCTGCACCAGCTGCCCCTTGCTGTAATCGAGCCCGATGCGCTGGGCATCGACCGCCGACAGCGCGATGGTGGTCGCACCGGTATCGAGCATGAAGGTGACGGCGCGGCCGTTGATCTGGCCCTGCGTCATGTAGTGGCCCCGGCTGTCGGCCTGCAGCACGATGCGGTTGCCGCCGCTGCCAGCGACGCCGCCCCGGCCGATGCTCACGGGCGAATCCATGCGCAGCGAGAAGCGCTTGCCCGCCGATTCGACCACCGCCTGGTCGGCCTGCAGCGACACCAGCTTGACGCCCTGGAAGGTCTCCCCGACCGCCACGGTCTTGGGCGGCGCGCCGTTCACGATGAGGATGGCGCGGCTGCCGATGGAGCCGGTCAGCGTGACCGAGTCGGCGGCGTGCGCCGCCATGGCCGCGGCCGCCCACAGCGCCGCGACGAGGAGCGCCTTCATGCGCGGGTCAGTCGCGGAAATTGTTGAAGGACAGCGGCATGTCGGGCACGTCCTTCTTGATGAGGGCCATGGCGGCCTGCAGGTCGTCGCGCTTGGCGCCGGTGATGCGCACGGCGTCGCCCTGGATCGCGGCCTGCACCTTGAGCTTGCTGTCCTTGACGATGCGGGTGATCTTCTTGGCCTGCTCGGTCTCGATGCCGTTCTTGATCTTGATGACCTGCTTGACCTTGTCGCCGCCCATCTTCTGGACGTCGCCCTTGTCGAGAAAGCGCACATCGACGTTGCGCTTGGTGAGCTTGTTGCGAAGGATGTCCTCGACCTGCACGAGCTGGAACTCGGCGTCGCCGATCATGGTGATCTCCTTGTCCTTGAGCTCGACGGCGGCGGCGGTGCCCTTGAAATCGAAGCGCGTGCCGATTTCCTTGGCGGTGTTTTCGACCGCATTCTTCACTTCGGGCAGATTGGGCTCGCAGACGGTATCGAAAGACGGCATAGGCTCTCCTGGACGCACGGGTACTGAATGCGACAATTCTCCCATGATCGTGGAGTCCAATGTCCCGCTGCAGCCCTACAACAGCTTCGGCATCGTCGCGCGCGCGCAGCACCTGGCGCGCATCGCCAGCGAGGCCGACCTGGCCGCGCTGCACGCCGACCCCGCCTGGCGCGACGAACCCCGTTTCGTGCTCGGCGGCGGCAGCAACATCGTGCTCACGGGCGACGTCAAGCCGCTGGTGCTGAAGGTCGAGATCAAGGGCCGGCGGCTGGTCGAAGAGACGCCGCGCGCCTGGATCGTCGAGGCCGGCGCCGGCGAAACCTGGCACGACACCGTCGAATGGATGGTGCGCAGCGGCTACCCGGGGCTGGAAAACCTGGCGCTCATTCCCGGCACGGTGGGCGGCGCGCCGGTGCAGAACATCGGCGCCTACGGCGTCGAGCTGCAGGACCGCTTCGACTCGCTCGACGCCTTCGACCTCGAAACCGGCCGCGCCTTCACGCTCGACGCGGCGCAGTGCGCCTTCGGCTACCGCGATTCGGTCTTCAAGCACGTGCGCAGCGGCCCGAACGATTTCGGCCTGGCGGGCCGCGCGGTCATCACGCGGGTGCGCTTCCGGCTGCCCAAGCCCTGGAGGCCGGTGGTCGGCTACCTCGACCTCGAGCGCAAGATGGAAGAAACCGGCAATTTCACGCCCAGCGCGGTCGACATCTTCGAGTGGATCTGCGCCATCCGCCGCGCCAAATTGCCCGACTGGCGCGTGCTGGGCAACGCCGGCAGCTTCTTCAAGAACCCGACGGTCACGCCCGAGCAGTGCGCCGACATCATCGCGCGCGACCCCAAGATCGTGCATTACCCGATGGACGACGGCAGCATCAAGCTCGCGGCCGGCTGGCTCATCGACGCCTGCGGCTGGAAGGGCAAGTCGGTGGGCAACGCCGGTGTGTACGAAAAGCAGGCGCTGGTGCTGGTCAACCGCGGCGGCTCGGCCAACCCGGTGACCGGCGGCGAGGTGATGACGCTGGCCAAGGCGATCCAGACCAGCGTGTACGAGCGCTTCGGCATCCGATTGGAGCCGGAGCCGGTGGTGGTCTGACGCGGTGGATCTCGACTTCCTGCACCTGAACTACCGCCGGCGCATCGCCGTGCCGTGCTGGGCTGGGCGCAGCTTGCCGTCATCGTGGCGGGCATCGCCTCGGTGTTCCTGGTGCGGGCGGGCTGGTGGGGGTCGGTGCTGCTGATCCTCGCGGCCCTCTTATTCGCGGGGCTCCTGAGCCAGATCGAACTCAGCCTGCGCCGCCAGTTCATCCGCGAGGCCCGGCTGCCGCCGTTCCTGATCGGCAAGCTCCGCGCGGCGCACCCGCAACTGAGCCGACGCGACGCCGAGTTGGTGCTGCGCGGGCTGCGGCAGTTCTTCATGGCGTACCTGCGCAGCAACCTCAAGTTCGTCGCCATGCCCTCGCGGGTGGTCGACACGGCCTGGCACGAGTTCATCTTGCACACGCAGGGCTACCAGACCTGGTGCCAGGCGGCCTTCGGGCGCCTGCTGCACCACAGCCCGGCCGAGGTACTGGGCCAGGACGCGCGGCGCAACGACGGCCTGCGCCGCACCTGGTACTGGGCCTGCAAGGAAGAAAGCATCGACCCGCGCAATCCGGCGCGACTGCCGCTGCTGTTTGCGCTGGACATCAAGTTTGCGATTGCGGACGGCTTTCACTACATCCCCGATTGCCGGGCGGTCGAGCGAGAAATCGGCTCTGACGCGCACTGCGGCTCGAGCTTCGGCGATTCGTCGTCCGACAGCGGCAGCTCGGGCGATGCCGGGGGCTTCGGCGGCAGCGAGTCGAGCGGGGGCGGCGATGGCGGCTCCAGCGACGGCGGTGGCGCGTCCGATGGGGGCGGTGGATGCGGTGGCGGGTGCGGAGGAGGCGGCGACTGACGCCGGGTGCACCTTCCAAAGAAAAACGGGCCCCGAGGGGCCCGTTGTCATTGCTGCCCTTGCGGTTGGCAAGGGCAGCGAAGGGATCGATCAGCTCGCGTCGCCGTCGTTCGCCAGCTTCGGCAGCGAGGCGCCTTCGCCCGACGACAGCAGGCCGACCTGCGTGTAGATGGCGAGCTTTTCGCGCGTGTCGACGATGTCGAGGTTGCGCATCGTGAGCTGGCCGATGCGGTCCAGCGGCGTGAACGCGCCTTCGACCTTTTCCATGCTCAGGCGCTCGGGCTTGTACGTGAGGTTGGCCGATTCGGTGTTCAGGATCGAGTAATCGTTGCCGCGGCGCAGCTCGACCGTCACTTCGCCGGTGATGGCGCGCGCCACCCAGCGCTGTGCCGTTTCGCGCAGCATGATGGCCTGCGGGTCGAACCAGCGGCCCTGGTACAGCAGGCGGCCCAGGCGGCGGCCGTTGTCGCGGTACTGCTCGATGGTGTCTTCGTTGTGGATGCCGGTGACCAGGCGCTCGTAGGCGATGAACAGCAGCGCCAGGCCGGGGGCCTCGTAGATGCCGCGGCTCTTGGCCTCGATGATGCGGTTCTCGATCTGATCGCTCATACCCAGGCCGTGGCGTCCGCCGATGCGGTTGGCTTCGAGGATCAGCTCGACCAGGTTCGTGTAGCGCACGCCGTTCAGCGCGACGGGCACGCCTTCCTCGAAGCGCACCGACACGGTTTCGCGCTTGACTTCGACTTCGTCCTTCCAGAAGGCCACGCCCATGATGGGCTGCACGATCTGCATGCCGCTGTTCAGGTGCTCGAGGTCTTTGGCCTCGTGCGTGGCGCCCAGCATGTTCGAGTCGGTCGAGTAGGCCTTCTCGGACGACATCTTGTAGGCGAAGCCGGCCTTTTGCATGAACGCCGACATTTCGGCGCGGCCGCCCAGCTCGTCGATGAAGACCTGGTCGAGCCAGGGCTTGTAGATCTTCAGCGCGGGGTTGGTGAGCAGGCCGTAGCGGTAGAAGCGCTCGATGTCGTTGCCCTTGTAGGTGCTGCCGTCGCCCCAGATGTGGACGTCGTCTTCCTTCATGGCCGACACCAGCATGGTGCCCGTCACCGCGCGGCCCAGCGGCGTGGTGTTGAAGTAGGTCACGCCGGCGGTGGTCACGTGGAAGGCGCCGGCCTGCAAGGCGGCGATGCCTTCGTTGGCCAGCTGCGCGCGGCAGTCGATCAGGCGGGCGTTCTCGGCGCCGTAGAGCATCGCCTTGCGCGGGATCTCGTCGTAGTCGGGCTCGTCGGGCTGGCCGAGGTTGGCGGTGTAGGCGTAGGGGACGGCGCCCTTGAGCTTCATCCAGTGCAGCGCTGCGCTGGTGTCCAGGCCGCCGGAGAAGGCGATGCCGACCTTCTGGCCGGCGGGAACGTTTTGGAGAATGGTCGACATGTCAGGGGTTCCGTTTCAACCGAAGTGGCAGATGTAGCTGTAGGGCTCGCCGCTCACGCGGATCTGGAAACTCGAATTGCCCGGGATGCTGAACTTCTGGCCGGGGCCCGAGGCGATCCATTCGCTGGTGCCCGCGAGCTGGTATTCGCAGCTGCCGCCGGTGCCTTCCATGATTTCAGGCGCGCCGGTGTTGAAGGTGAGGGTGGAGGGCAGGACCACGCCGACCGATTTCTTGGTGCCGTCCGCCAGGGTGAGGTTGTGGCTCACGCACTTGCCGTCGAAATACACATTGGCCTTGGTGGCCACTGCGGCGCTGTTGATGGTGTCGGTAGTCGTCGTCATTGGATGGATGGCGCCGGCGCCTGCGCGTTCGGCGGATCGAGGGACGCGCCGCGGCAGCAGCACCCCCGGGGTTGGAGAAGCCCTCGATTTTAGGGGCTCGGGAGAGCCGGCCCGCCGTGGGGGAAACTCAGTAGCGCCAGCCGTGGCGATGGCCGCCCCATCCGCGATAGCCACGGTAGTAGCCGCCACCGCCCCAGCCGCGCGAATAGCCCAGGTTCAGCGAGATGCCGACCGGCGGGTAGGCGTAGGGCTGCGCATACGGGTAGGTGTAGGCGGGCTGCACGTAGACGGGCGGGGCGTACACCGGGGCCGGCTGCACGTAGACCGGCGCGGGCGCGTTGGACACCACCACGCCGGGTTCGGGCACGACGCTGTCCCAGGGGGAGTTGGCGCCTTGCTGGTACTGCCCCTGTTGCGGGTACGGCTGGTACTGCTCCTGGTACTGCGGGCTGTTGTTGGCCTCGACCGGGTAGGGCTGCAACTGCGACTGGGGCTGGACCGGCGCGGTGGTCACGCCCGACGTGGTCACCCCGTAGCCGCTGGCCTGGATCGGGATGGTGGCGCCCGGCCGGCTGGTGGTGCGGGTCGTGTACTGGCGGCTCTGGTATTCGTAGGTGACGTTGTAGCTGACGTCGCTGCCGGTCGTTTCGCGGATCGGCGTGGCGGAAATCACGCGCGCCTGGACCACTTGCTGGGCCTGCACGACGCTGGCGCCCGTGGCCAGCAGGCCGGCCGCCGACAGCCCCGTGAGGATGCGAAAAACGTGTCTGTTCATGGTGTTCTCTCCTGCAGATCGGGGTTGGAGGCCGGCAGGCGGGACGGGGTTCCGGGGTTTACACGGCGTTCACAGCCCAGCTATCGGCATCGAAACCAGTCGTTACGCCCGTTTTCGGGCCCCAATCGACCACCGGCCGCTTGATCAAGCTGGGGTTGCCGAGCAGCACGGGGCGGGCCGAGGCGGCGTCGACCACCGCGTCGCGCGTGGCCTCGTCCAGCTTGCGCCAGGTGGTGCCCTTGCGGTTGACCAGTGCCTCCCAGCCGGGGGCCTGGAGCCAGCGGTCGAGTTCGGCCTCGGGCACGCCCTGTTTCTTGAAATCGTGGAAGGCGTAGGCCACGCCATGGTCGTCGAGCCAGGCGCGGGCGCGCTTGACGGTGTCGCAGTTCGGAATGCCGTATAGGGTTGTCATGGCCGCCATGATGCCGCGAGCGGCGGGTCGGCGACAATGCCGGCCTCCATGGAAACCCTGAACGACTGGCTCGCGCGCGCCGAGCACCTTCATCCCGACAAGATCGAACTCGGGCTCGATCGCGCCAAAGAAATGGCGCAGCGTCTGGGCCTGCGTTTCGACTGCCCCGTCATCACGGTGGCGGGCACCAATGGCAAGGGCTCGACCTGCGCCATGCTCGAATCGATCCTCACGCACGCGGGCTACCGCACGGCCGTGTTCACCTCGCCGCACCTGGTGCGCTTCGAGGAACGGCTGCGGCTCAAGGGCGAAGCGGTCGATGCTTCCAAACTGATAGCAAGCTTCGAGGTGGTGGAGAAGGCCCGCGGCGACATGGCCCTGACCTACTTCGAGTTCACCACGCTCGGCATCCTGCATTGCATGATCCAGGAGAAGCCCGACGTGGCGATCCTCGAGGTCGGCCTGGGCGGCCGGCTCGACGCGGTGAACATCATCGACGCCGACTGCGCGGTCATCACCAGCATCGACCTGGACCACATGGAGTACCTCGGCCCCGACCGCGAAAGCATCGGCTTCGAGAAGGCCGGCATCCTGCGCGCCGGCAAGCCCGCCATCGTGAGCGACCCGGTGCCGCCGCAAAGCGTGATCGACCACGCGAACGCCATCGGCGCCGACCTGTGGCGCTTCGGGCACGACTTCAACGTCTCGGGCGACAAGCAGCAGTGGGGCTGGTCGGGCCGGGGACGGCGCTACAGCGGGCTGGCCTACCCGGCGCTGCGCGGCGCCAACCAGCTGCTCAACGCGGCGGGCGTGCTCGCGGCGCTCGAGGCGCTGCGCCCGCAGCTGCCGATCACGGCGCAGGCGGTGCGCAATGGGCTCGCGATGGTCGAGCTGCCGGGCCGCTTCCAGATCGTGCCGGGCGAGCCCACGCTGGTGCTCGACGTGGCGCACAACGCCCACGCCGTCGCGGCGCTGGCCGAGAACCTCGACGCCATGGGTTTTTCGCCCACCACGCACGGCGTGTTCGGCGTCATGGCCGACAAGGACCTCGCGCCCATCCTGGCGCGCATCGGGCCGCTGATCGACCGCTGGTACTTCACCGACCTGCCCACGCCGCGCGCCGCCAAGGCCGCCGATCTGCTGGCCGCGTGGCAGGCCCAGAACACGCGCAAAGACGCCTCGGGCAGCGTGCACGCGAGCCCGATGGACGCCCTGCGCGCGGCCATCGAGCAGGCAGGTGCCACTGATAGAATCGTGGTCTTCGGATCGTTCTTCACCGTGGGTGGCGTCCTCGAAAACGGCACCCCCCGGCTGCAAGCCAAACACCTGCTGCCAGGCGGCTGATCGTCGGGCTGTCCACACCCATCCGGCACCATCGGGCACCACCTCGCTGCACTCCTCCAGGGATCGAACTTCATGGCGTTTTTCAAGTTCCGCGCGCGCGGCCCACAAGGCAACGAAGGACGCAACGCCCCCGCGGCGGTGCCGGCGGAAAGTGTCGAATCCATGCGCCGGCGTGCGCGCCATCGGCTGCTCGGCGCAGCGGTGCTGGTGCTGGTCGGCGTGATCGGCTTTCCGCTGCTGTTCGACACCCAACCGCGCCCCGTGCCGGTCGATATCCCGATCGAGATTCCCGACCGCAACAAGGCCAAGCCGCTGCCCGTGCCCGCCACGCCGGCACCCGCGACGAGCAGCGCGCCTTCGACGTCGTCCGACGGCAGCTCCCGCGTGGCGGCAGCCTCGTCGGCCGGCGGCATGATCACCGAGACCGCCGACGGCACCGTGATCGAACCGGGCGCGACCGTGCCCGCGACGCCGGCGGCACCCAAGCCCGCCGTGGAGCCGAAGAAGCCCGAACCCAAACCGGAACCCAAACCCGAGCCGAAGCCCGAACCCAAACCGGAGCCCAAGCCGGAGCCGAAAAAGCCCGAACCGAAGCCCGAGGCCAAGCCGAAGCCGGAACCCGCCAAGCCCGCCGCGAACGCCGACGACGGCGCCCGCGCCCGCGCGCTGCTCGAAGGCAAGCCGCCCGCCGCCGCGCCCAAGCCGGCCGCCGACGACAACGGCCGCTTCGTCGTGCAGGTCGGCGCCTTCGCCGATGCCGACAAGGCGCGCGAAGTGCGCCAGAAGCTCGAGCGCGCCGGCCTCAAGACCTACGTACACGTCGCCAAGACGACCGACGGCGAGCGCACGCGTGTGCGTGTCGGGCCGTTCGCCTCGCGTGCCGAGGCCGAGAAGGCCGCGGACCGGGTCAAGGGCTTGTCTTTGGCCGCAGCCATCCTCACGTTGTAAGCACCGCCGTCGCCCGCTGCCTGTAGTTCATTGCCGTGGCCCTGCTCGACTGGATCGCCATCGCGCTCATCGTGCTGTCGATGCTGTTCGGGCTGGTGCGCGGCCTGGTGTTCGAAGTGATTTCGCTGATCGGCTGGGTGGCCGCCTTCATCGTGGCCCAGTGGGTGGCCTCCGACGTGGCGGCCTGGCTGCCGTTCGGCGACCCGCAGGCCACCTGGCGCTACCCGCTGGCCTTCGTGCTGGTGTTCGTGGCGGTGGCGTTCGGCGTGGGGCTGGCGGCAGCCCTCACGCGCAAGCTGATCGCCGCGGTCGGCCTGCGGCCGGTGGACCGGATTTTGGGAGCAGCGTTCGGCGCGGCACGGGGGGCGGTGGCCCTGCTCGTGCTGGCGGTCGTTGTTCATTTGCTGGCGTTGAGCGACAGTGCCTGGTGGCACGAATCGCGCAGCGCCATTGTTCTCGATGCGGCATTGCAGGGCCTCAAACCCTCGCTGCCTGAAAAGTTGGCAAGCTACCTGCCCTGAGAGGAATCGTTCATGTGTGGAATCGTCGGCGTTGTCAGCAACGCACCCGTCAACCAGCTGCTCTATGACGCGCTGCTGCTGCTGCAGCACCGCGGCCAGGACGCGGCCGGCATCGTGACCTTGCTGGAACGCAAGTTCTTCATGCACAAGGCCAAGGGCATGGTGCGCGACGTGTTCCGCACCCGCAACATGCGCGCGCTGCCGGGCAACGTGGGCCTGGGCCAGGTGCGCTACCCGACCGCGGGCAACGCCTACAGCGAGGAAGAGGCGCAGCCCTTCTACGTGAACGCGCCCTTCGGCATCGTGCTGGTGCACAACGGCAACCTGACCAACGCGCACGCCCTGCGCGCCGAGCTGTTCTCCACCGACCACCGCCACACCAACACCGAGAGCGACTCCGAAGTGCTGCTCAACGTGCTGGCCCACGAAGTCGAGCGCTCCTCGCGCGGCGTGCCGCTGCACCCGGCCGAGGTGTTCGCCGCTGTCAAGAATGTCTACAAGCGCCTGCGCGGCTCCTACGCCGTGGTCTCGCTGATCGCCGGCCACGGCCTGCTGGCCTTCCGCGACCCCTACGGCATCCGTCCGCTGTGCATGGGCCGCAGCGCCGACGGCACCGTCATGGTGGCCAGCGAATCGGTCGCGCTCGAAGGCTCGGGCCACGTGTTCGAACGCAATATCGAGCCGGGCGAAGCCGTGTTCATCGACCTCGAAGGCAACGTGCACTCGATGCAGTGCGCCGAGGGCGCGTCGCTCAACCCGTGCATCTTCGAGTTCGTGTACCTCGCACGTCCCGACTCGGTGCTCGATGGCATCTCGGTGTACCAGGCACGCCTGAACCTGGGCGAAACGCTGGCCAAGCGCGTGGTCTCGACCGTGCCGCCGAACCAGATCGACGTGATCATCCCGATTCCCGAATCGAGCCGCCCGAGCGCCACGCAGCTCGCGCACCTCCTGGGTATTCCGTACCGCGAAGGCTTCGTGAAGAACCGCTACGTGGGCCGCACCTTCATCATGCCGGGGCAGGGCGTTCGCAAGAAGTCGGTGCGCCAGAAGCTCAACGTGATCGGCAGCGAATTCAAGGGCCGCAACGTGCTGCTGGTCGACGACTCCATCGTGCGCGGCACCACCAGCCGCGAGATCGTGCAGATGGCGCGCGACGCCGGCGCGCGCAAGGTCTACCTGGCCAGCGCCGCACCGCCGGTGCGCTACCCGAACGTCTACGGCATCGACATGCCGACCAAGGACGAACTCGTGGCGCACGACCGCACCGTCGAGGAAATCCGCGAACTCATCGGCTGCGACGCGCTGATCTACCAGGACGTCGACGCCATGAAGCGCGCCATCGGCTCGCTCAATCCGAAGCTCGCCGGTTTTGACGCCTCGTGCTTCGACGGCGTGTACGTGACCGGCGACATCGACACCGCCGCCATCTCGCGCATGAACGGCAACCGTCCGCGCATCGAGGAAAACGAAGAAGACGCTTCGCGCCTCGCCCTGCCGAACCCCAGCGAGTAAGAGAAAGAAGAGAGGGCCGACGTGAGCCAAGACGAACGCACCTTGCCACCCGGCCTGCACCGCGACACCCTCGCGCTGCGCACCGGCCTGGCGCCCAGCCAGCACGGCGAGCACTCGGAGGCCCTGTTCCTCACGAGCGGCTTCGTGCAGCCCGACGCCGAGACCTCGGCCCGCCGCTTCGCCGGCACCGAGGCCGGCTTCACCTACTCGCGCACCTCGAACCCGACGGTCGCCAGCTTCGAGCAGCGCCTGGCCGCACTCGAAGGCACCGAGGCCGCCATCGGCGCCTCGACCGGCATGGGCGCGATCCTCATGATGTGCATGGGCCTGCTCAAGGCCGGCGACCACGTGATCTGCTCGCGCTCGGTGTTCGGCTCCACGCTGAACCTGTTCGGCAAGGAGTTCGCCAAGTTCGGCGTCGAGACCACCTTTGTCTCGCAGACCGACGTGGCCGAGTGGCGCGCCGCGCTCAAGCCCAACACCAAGCTGCTGTTTGCCGAGACGCCGACCAACCCGCTGACGGAAGTCTGCGACATCCAGGCCCTGGCCGACCTGGCCCATGGCGTGGGCGCGCTGCTCGCGGTCGACAACTGCTTCTGCACGCCGATCCTGCAGCGCCCGGCCGAACTGGGCGCCGACCTCATCATCCATTCGGGCACCAAGTACCTCGACGGCCAGGGCCGTGTGATGGCTGGCGCGATCTGCGGTCCGTCGAAGCTCATCGTCGATGTCTTCGGCCCCGTGGTGCGCACCGCCGGCATGGCGCTGTCGCCATTCAATGCGTGGGTCGTGCTCAAGGGCATGGAAACGCTCGGCATTCGCATGAAGGCGCAATGCGCGAATGCGCTGGCCGTGGCGCAGTGGCTCGAGCAGCAGCCCGGCATTGCGCGCGTGTACTACCCCGGTCTTGCCTCGCATGGACAGCACGAACTCGCGATGCGCCAGCAGTCGGGGCAGGGCGGGGCGGTGGTGTCGTTCGACGTGGTCGGCGACACGCCCGACGCCGCGCGCGCCAACGCCTTCCACGTGATCAACAGCACGCGCGTCGTGAGCATCGCCACCAACCTCGGCGACACCAAGACCATCATCACGCACCCCGGCACGACCTCGCACGGCCGCCTCACCGAAGTGCAGCGCCAGGCCGCGGGCATCAGCCAGGGGTTGATCCGCCTCGCGGTCGGCCTCGAGTACATCGACGACATCACGGCCGATCTTTCGCGCGGCCTGAGCACCCTGACCTCCTGATTTTTCATTTCATGACCGGCAAAGTTCGCACCCGCATCGCACCGTCTCCCACCGGCTTCCTGCACCTTGGCACGGCGCGCACCGCACTCTATTCGTGGGCCTATGCGCGCCACCACGGCGGCGAGTTCGTGCTGCGCATCGAGGACACCGACGTGGCCCGCTCCACGCAGGATTCGACCGACCAGATCCTCGCGTCGATGCACTGGCTCGGCCTCGACTACGACGAAGGCCCGATCTATCAGATGCAGCGCCTCGAGCGTTACCGCGAAGTCATCGCGCAGATGCTCGCGGCCGGAACCGCCTACCACTGCTACTGCACGCCGGCCGAACTCGACGAGATGCGCGAAGCCCAACGCGCGCGCGGCGAGAAGACGCTGTACGACCGCCGCTGGCGCCCGGCGCCCGGCAAGGTGCTGCCGCCCGTGCCCGAAGGCGTGCCGCCCGTGGTGCGCTTCTGCAATCCGCCCGAAGGCGATGTGACGTGGAACGACCTCGTCAAGGGCGAGATCACCATCAACAACCGCGAGATCGATGACCTGATCATCCTGCGTCCTGATGGTGTGCCGACCTACAACTTCGCGGTGGTGGTCGACGACTGGGACATGGCCATCACGCACGTGTTCCGCGGTGACGAGCACATCAACAACACGCCGTGGCAGATCAACATCTTCCGCGCGCTCGGCGCACCGCTGCCGCAGTTCGGCCACGTGCCCGTGATTCTCGGCGACGACGGGCAGAAGCTTTCGAAGCGCCGCGGCGCCGTGAGCGTCACGGCCTACGAGGACAACGGCTACCTGCCCGAAGCCATGCTCAACTACCTTGCGCGCCTGGGCTGGAGCCACGGCGACGACGAGCTCTTCACGCGCGAGCAGATGGTGAGCTGGTTCGACGGATCGCACCTGTCGAAGAGCCCCGCGCAGTGGGACGCGGCCAAGCTCGCATGGGTGAATGCGCAGTACATCAAGGCCAAGAGCGGCGAGGAGCTCGCGCCGCTTGTTGCAGCGCAGTTGCAAAAGCGCGGCATCGTCGCCGACGCACGTTTGCCTGCGATCTGCGCGCTCTTCAAGGACCGTTGCGATACGACTGTGGCGCTCGCAGGTTGGGCTGCGGCGTTCTATTCGGACATCGAAGTGAGCGATGCGGACCGCGCGCAGCACATCACCGATGCAGTGAAGCCCGCGATCGCAACACTCGTTGAAAAATTGATGACGGTCGCCTGGGAGAGGGCCGAAATCGCAGTTATGATCAAGGAAGTCCTCGCGACACACGCGCTGAAAATGCCCGTGTTAGCGATGCCAGTACGAGTGCTTGTGATGGGAACATCGCAGACACCGTCCCTCGATTCAGTGCTCGAAATTTTTTCCCGCGAAAAAGTTATCGAGCGATTGAAAAAGGCCTGAAAAATCGGGCTATAATTCGAGGCTCGACACCCACACGGGGGTATAGCTCAGCTGGGAGAGCGCTTGCATGGCATGCAAGAGGTCATCGGTTCGATCCCGTTTACCTCCACCATCAAAGTGTCGAGTAGGTTAGAGATGCTGATCGCAGCACGTCCAAGGTTTTGACCCTATCGTCTAGAGGCCTAGGACACCACCCTTTCACGGTGGCTACCGGGGTTCGAATCCCCGTAGGGTCGCCAGTTTCACTTCGGTGAAGTCGGCACGAGTCGTCAACACTCGGTTCCGCAAGGAACGAACGTTGTCTACCAGGAGTGGTAGTTCAGTTGGTTAGAATACCGGCCTGTCACGCCGGGGGTCGCGGGTTCGAGTCCCGTCCACTCCGCCAAACACAAGCCCCAGTAGCAGTTCTGCTACTGGGGCTTTTTGTTTTGCTCCGGGGCTTGGGCGCGGATTGGCATTTGTTCCAGGGATTCCGGCTAACCCCACCACTACCAGCTGGCAGCGTGACATTTGGGAACGTTCTTCACCGTGGCGATGTACGCGGCGCCGTAAGGCCAGGCGTTGGTTGTGCATCAGGGCTATTTCTCGCCCTCCAGGAGATGAAATGACTTTCCCTCGAGCCACTCTCAAGCTGGGTTTCGCAGGTCTCGTTGCTGCCGCAGCCTTGTTCACCGCCGCATCGGCCAGTGCAGCCACCAGCTGGTCCATTGGCGTCAACCTGCCTGGCGTGGTCGTGAGCGAGCCCGCACCGGTCTATTACGAGCCGGCGCCTGTCTATTCGAGGCCCGCCCCGACCTACTACCAGCCCGCGCAGCCGGTCTACTCCGCCCCGGCACCTGTCTACTACGAGCCTGAATCCCGTTGGGAAGAGCGCCGCGCGCAACGCTGGGAGGAACGCCGCGCAGAGCGCCGTGAATGGCGCCGCCGTCAATGGGAGCGCGAGCAGCACCGTCGCTACTACGAGGATCGCGACTGACATCGGGAACGTCGATCCCTGCGAATCAGCTGGGCCTGGCATCAGTGATCTGCTGCCAGGCCCAGCTCGCACGCACGCGCGGTTGACCTGAGCGCAGCACGTTTCCGGAGCGCAGCCACGCGCTCCCGGCGGTTGCCTGCGAGCCCTGCGCATCCGCAGGGCCGACAGGACTTTCCCCGAGCCATCGACGCATGAAGTCCGGGCATACTCGCGCGCCCTCCAGATTTCCAACAACAACGCCTAGAAGAACTTCATGTCAGGACACGGCTTTCACGTGCATGGTCCGCACGATCACGAACTCGAACATGCCGCCTCCGGCGGTCACGACCGCGGCCATGACGGTGCCGCCTCCTCAGGCAAGGGCATGAGCACGACCGGAAAGATCGCCGTGAGCACCGCAGCCATTGCGACGGCGGGCGCGATCTTCGCGTACATGGGCGGGGCCACGCAGGCCAACGCCGGCCTCTACAAGAACAACGCGGCCATCAAGAAGACCGAGGCTTCGAACCAGTGGAACTACTTCCAGTCGAAGAGCACCAAGCAGGCGCTGGCGGAGTTCGCACGCGACACCGCCACCGACGACGGCCGCCGCCAGGGCTGGCAGGTGAAGGTCACTCGCTACGAGCAGGAGAAGACCGAGATCCAGGCCGCCGCCAAGAAGCTGGAGGACGAGGCCAGCCGCTGGGACGCGCAGTCCGAGACCCAGATGCACCAGCACCACCGCTGGGCGCAGGCCACCACCGTGCTGCAGGTCTCCATTGCGCTGGCGGCCATTGCGCTGCTCACGCGGAAGAAATGGCTGGAGCGCGCCATGTACGGCGTGGCCGTCGCGGGCGTCGCGATCGGCGCGCTGGCCGCGCTGCATATCTAGGATGGGGCGGGGCGGTTCACCAGTGCGTGAATCCCGCGCAGGTCCAACCGCTCCAGCAGATCGACAAGCAGGGCCATGAAAGGCGCGTAGGCGGCTTGGTCGGCGTGGCGTTCGATCCAGTGCTCGATGTCCGTGACGCGGCCCTGCAGCGCCAGGCTGGCGAGTTCGTCCAGTGCACGATCCTCCGGCATGGCATGTCGGGGCATCGCGGGCGCCGGTGATGGCTCGCCAGGCGCGGTCTCCCGCTGCGCGACGACGGGCCAGTCCGCGTCGGGTGCATCGACCGGCACCGACAGCGCGAAGGAGAACGTCGCACCCTGACCGGCCACGCTGGCCACGCCCAGCGTTCCGCCCATGGCCGAGACGATGCGCTGCGCGATGAACAGGCCCAAGCCCGTGCTGCCGCTCGCGGGGTGCATCTGCTGGAAGGCGCCGAAGATGTCGATGTTCCGGCTCATGTCGATGCCGATCCCGGTGTCACTGACCGCGAAGCTCAAGACACAGGCGCGCCCCTCGGGCCGGGCCGTGACCGACAAGGTCACCACACCGTCGCGCGTGAACTTGGCTGCGTTGGACAGCAGGTTCAGCAGCACCTGCTGCATGCGCTTTCCGTCCAGGCCGATCTCTCGGGGCATTCGCTCGGAAGGGCGGTAGCGAAAGCGGTTGTTCCGCTGCGCGCACAGGGCGACGGCGTAGTCGGAAATATCGTCCAGCAGGCGCGGCAGGTCGGTGGTGACGGGGTGGACCGTCAGCGGTTGCAGTTCTGCCTTGGCGTATTCCAGCAGTTCGTCGATCAGGTGGAGCTGGTACTTGACGCTGCGCTGGATGGTCAGCAGGTGCTTGCGCTGCGTGTCGTGCGCATCGGCGAGCAGGAGAGACGCGTACCCGCCGATCGTCGCAAGCGGTGCGCGCAAGTCGTGGCCGATGTAGCCCAGGATCTCGACTTTCTGATGGGACTTGGCCTCGATGTGGGCGAGGGCCGCGCGCAGATCGGCATGCAAGGCGGCGGCGTGCATGTTGCCGAACGCGAGCGCGTAACCGATGTGGGTCAACTTCAAGCCGAAGGCCAGCAGGGTCTGGAAATTGCCCGACGCCAGAAAATCCTGTGGCACGGGAAAGAAGGGAGTGCCGACCAGGCGTGCACCATGAACCAGCAGCGCCAGCAAGGCGACGACGACCACTTCAGGGTTGCTGTTTCCCCCGCGCCCGCGACCCATCGTGCACAGCGCCTGAAGGGTCATCAGGGCGATCGCCGACTGGGCCGCGCCGTACACGTAGACACGCGCCGAGGTGTCGTACCTGACATAGGAGAAGCAGGCCAGCAATGCCACTTCCACCGCCAGTACCCCTGCCATCCAGGGCAGCCACGTGCGGCGCCGGTCGAAGAACAGGCAGATGCCTGCATAGAACAGGACCGAACTCAGTGTCGTGAGGAAATTCCCGAGGAGGATGGAGAAGAAGTCCGGGATTCTGTCGCGCAGGATGAGCAGCAAAGCGCCGATCCCGAACACAAGGAAGCCGACGCCCCAGACCAGCAGATAGCGCGCGCGTCCCTTCGCCCACAGCGCCAGCATGCCGGCGGCAAGGACAAACTCCGCCAGCGCCGTGAAGAACGCAGCAGTTCCCAGATTCAGGTTCATTTGGACTTCGATCGACGCTTGGCGATGCGCGTCGCTCCGAGGGGAGTCCGATTCTGCGGAGGATCTCGTCAGCCGCCTTTGCCTGGCGGTGCGCCGGTTTTGATCGGGCGCCCTGTCCGGTCATTGACCGGTTCGCGCCTTCCCAGATTGCGCGAGTTCAGGCGCAGCGCTACCCCAGCAGCAAGACCTGCGTGCCGTCGGAGGCCACCATCACGCCCGGCGAGGCCGCATCGATCTCGATGCGGATGCCCATGTGCAAGGCCGGGTCCAGGGGGCGCTGGCGGCCCGCATTGAAGAGCGCCACGTCGCGCAGGTAGGTGTCGTGCTGCGCCAGGTTCAGCACGAACTTCTGCGGATAGGCGCCGGTCGCGCTCAGGTGGTCCGAGAATTTCTCGGTCATCGTGAAGAAGAGGAACAGCGGGTTGTCGGCCATGCCGCAAATCTAGCCGCGCCGGCCGAAATCCGGCTACCGGGTTTGTGGGAGGAGAAGGCGCCCGGCCGCAGCCCTCAGGCCATCCCGTAGCGCAGCAGCCAGTTCCAGATCACCGCCGAGCCGTTCGACATCGCCAGTGCCGACTTCGCGTAGCCCATGAGGTCGGCCAGCCGCACCTCGGCGCGGATCACGACGTCGTGGCGCTGCAGGTCTTCTTCCTTCACGTCCGCGCGGCGCCGGTCGAGCTCGTCGCGCAGCACCGTGGCGTAGGCGCGCGGGCTCTTCAGGCGCAGGAACATGATCGGCTCGACCACCGCGTCGAGCGCGGGATCGACGAAGGTGTGGATCTCGGGTTCGCGCGAGACGACCTGGTCGCCGTGCGCGTCCCGGATCAGCTGCTGGGCCTCTTCGAGCGCGGCCTCGTTCGCCGCGTAGATCCGGCCGCCGCGTCCTTCGCAGATGAACACGTACTGGTCGGGGCGCGAAAGCCAGTCGACCGGCCCGCGCTGGGCGAAGACGGCCAGGCCTTCGGCGCCGGGCAGCAGCGACTGGCGCAGCGGGTACTTGGTGAGGGGGTCTTCAGCGAACATCTTGCAGCTTCCTCGAAATGACGAGCGACGGGGTGTCGGCGCGGCGGTCGGCGGGCACGACCAGCACGTCGCCCGTGGCCCAGCACAGCACGCGCTGCGCCACGCTGCCGAACAGGAAGTCGGCCAGCGGATGGGCGCGGCGCTTGCCGACCACCAGCAGCTCGGCGCGCGCATGCTGCTGCTGCACCGTGGCCTGCCGCGCCGGGTCGCCGCGGCCGATGGCCGAGAGCACGCGGTTGCGCCGCGCGCTCGACGAATCGGTGAGCGAGAACAGCCGCTCGCGCGCCTGCCGCATGCTGTCGTGGCGGTAGGTCTTGATGGCGTGCTCGGACACTTCGGCGTAGCGCAGCTTGCTCTCGTGCATCGTGTTGAGCGCGTGGAACAGCTCCAGCGCGGCGTCGGGGTCCAGCCCGTGGGCCAGGCTCACGAGCTCGCGCGAGGCGGGCGTGAAGTCGACGGCCACGAGGATGCGGCTGTAGCGCAGGCGCGTGTCGAGCCGCGTCACGAGCACCGGGCAGCGCAGCTGCCGCAGCAGGCGCTCCACGGGCTGGCCGGTGAAGAAGGCGGCGGGCGAGCGGTCGCGTTCGTGGCTCAGCACCACGAGGTCGACGTAGCGCGCCTCGTCCACGATCTGCGCGAGACCGCCGCCCGGCCCCGCGACCTGCTTGACCAGCACATCGAAGCGCGAGGCCATGGCGCGGGCCAGCCCCGCGAGGGCGGTCGCTGCTTCGGCGTGCGCGAGCGGCGCCAGGTCCGCGGGCGCGTACACGAGCTTCAGCAACGCGCCGTGCTCGGCCGCGAGCAGGGCGGCGCGTTCGACCGCGCGGTTGCCGCGCGCCGTCAGGTCGGTGACGGCGAGGATGGATTGAAAGGACGGCGTGCTGGATGCGACGCCGCCTCCGGGAAGGGCGTGCTCCCGCTGAACCTGATGATGATGCATGACGCACTCCAGTCGAACGCGACCCCGGATGACGGGGGCGCAGCCGCGCGGGGCAGGTGCCCGGCGGTCGATGGTTTGCGCTGAAAAGAGAGAGGGGGGAAGAGGCGGACCGCCGGGCTCAGGAATGTGCGGGCGTCTGCTGGGCCGCCGCTGTCATCCGCGCCCACGCAGGCGTGCAACCGCCGGGGCGGGACGTCGAGGTGCGGAGGAAGGGCTGGGCGTTCATGCGGGGGAGTCTAGGCCGGATGCGGCCGAATCCGTTCAGTACCCGCACAACCTTTGCCAGATTGGAGCCGCGCGGTGCAGGGCGTGCGCGGTTGGGCTTCCCATTTTTTCTTTTCATTTGTCATGCGCAGGAGGGGACGTGTTTCCGTGTCTGTCCCCGTCTTCCTGGAGGTTCACGCATGAGATCCCACTGTCTAGCGCCCGGCCGGGCCGCAGAGATAGCCCATGAGCGCATCGACGATCGAGGCCTCGAGCGCGGCCGGCTCGAACTGCGCGGGCGGCTCGATGACGGCCGCATGCACCAGCGTCTCCATGATCTGCAGCACCACCCAGGTGGCGAGGTCGAGGTTGCGCGGCGCGAGTTCGGGGCGGTGCTCGTCCAGCAGCTGGCGCACGCGCCGGAAGATGTCGTGGTCGGCCGGGCTTTCTTCGCGCGGCGTGTCGAAGAAGGGAAACTCCTTTTCGAGCACGCGATGCAGCGCCGGGTAGAGCGCATGCGCCGCGAGCAGCGCGCGCACCATGGCCTGCAAGCGCCCGCGCAGGCTGCGCGCACGCGAGGCGGCGAGCACCTCGTCGATCACCGCGTACATCTGCCCCGCGTGCCGCTCGTGCAGCGCCGTGATCAGCGAGTCCTTGTTCGGGAAGTACTGGTAGAGCGAGCCCACGCTCACGCCGGCGCGTTCGGCCACCACGTTGGTGTTGGTGCCGGCATAGCCGCGCTCGCCCAGAACGCGAGCCGTGGCTTCCAGAATGACCTCGACCATCTGCAGGGAGCGCGCCTGGCGCGGCGCCTTTCTTGGCTGGGGAAGGGATTTCATCGGGCGTTCCGAATGCGAGTTTTCAATGCGAGTGAAGGCTCGTATTCTAAGAAGAACCGAGCAAATGCTCGCATTCAAGAGTTCGCAACATCCGAATCGATACACACACCATGACAGCCAATGCCTCCGAGGCCCACGCGCCGCGTGCGTTGCCCTCTGCCTTCCAATCCCCGCAACCGAGTGCGGCGGCCCCGCCCGAGCGTGGCACGCGGCTGGAAGCCCATGTCCTCCAGTGCCGCCTCGTGACGCCGCACATGCGCCGCATCACCCTCGGCGGCCCGGACGTCGTCGCCTTCTTGCGCCACGCGGCGGCCGACCAACCGGGCGCCTGGGTGAAGGTGTTCGTGCCCGGCGGCGAAGGGCGCGCCTACACCCTTCGCCGCATCGACCGCGTCGCCGCCACGCTCGAGCTGGACTTCGTGCTGCACGGCGACAGCGGCCATGAAGGTCCGGCCTCGGCATGGGCGGCACGGGCTCAACCGGGTGAATGCATCGGCTTCGCCGGGCCGCGCGACGGCGGTTTCGCGCTCCCGGACGACGCGCGCTGGGTGATGCTGGCCGGCGACGCGACCGCGCTGCCTGCGATCCAGTCGATTGCCGCGAGCCTCGGGCCGGAGATCCGCCTCAAGACCTATGTCGAAGTGCCCACGGCGGCCGATGTGCAGGAGATCCGCAGCCAGGCTGTGTTGCGCACCTGCTGGCTCACCGGCGATCCGGCCGAGCCGGGGCTGGCGCTTCAGCAACAGCTGATGCACCGGCCGCAGCCGGCGGGGCCCGGTTACATCTGGCTGGCGGGCGAGTCGGGCGTGGTGCGCACGTTGCGCGCCCATTTCCTGAACGACCAGGGCCTGGCGCGCACGCGCCTGACCGCCAAGGGCTACTGGAAGCACGGCGAGGCCGATCACCGCGACCGGGCCTGAGCCCGACGCGCACTGGCCGGGTCAGTGCTCGGCCGGTGCGTGGCGCGAGCGGGTGTCCGACGGCCGCTCGCCGAAGCGCGCGCGGTACTGGGCCGCGAAATGGCCCAGGTGCAGGAAGCCGTACTTCTGTGCCACGTCGCGCACGCCCGTCTGCGTGGACGCGGCCTGCAGCTCGGCGCGCACCCGGTCCAGCCGCAGCTCACGCAGGAACTCCATCGGTCCCTGGCCCGCATGCTGGCGGAACGCGAGCTGCAGGGCGCGCGCGCTGCAGCCGGCCTCGCGGCACACGTCGGCCAGCGACAGGGGCTGTTCGGCGTGCGCGGCCATGAACTCCTGCGCCTTGCGCACCGCGCGCGGCAGCAGGTGGCGCTGCGCGTCGCCGGCCAGGGCGCGCGAGTGGTTGTGGCCGGCCGACATCAGCAGGCTCGACATCAGGTACTCCTCGGCATGTTCGGCCAGGCGTCCGCCGCCTTGCAGCGCATTGCCGGCATCGAGCGTGAGCCGCAGGTAGTCGATGAAGTGCACCAGCGGCGCGAGCGCGGGGTTGTCCAGCGGCACGCCGAGGTCGAACACCAGGTGCTGGCGCACGGGCGCCTGCAGCAGCGCCTCGAGCCGCGACAACAGCGCCGCGCGCGCGATGCGCACGATCAGGTGCGGGCTGTCGTCGGCCCAGCGCATCGACAGCAGCTCGGTGGGCGAGGGCAGCGAGGCGACGCGCGGCGTGGCCTCGACCTGCTGGCCGCCGCAGCGGATGTCGGCGCCGCCGCGCAACGGAATCTGCAACAGGAAGAAATCCTGCAGGTAGCCTGGGTCGATCTGCACGCCGGGGCCGTACTGCACGTAATTGAGGCTCACGTCGCGGTGCAACCGCGCGCTGTGGTGGCAGGCGTCCAGTTCGGTACGCGGGCGCAGCATCGTGAGGCCGTGGGGGCAGAACACGCGGGCCACGCTCTCGCGCGCCTCGTCCATGTCGTGGCTCTCGAACAAACGGTAACGCTGCAGCGGCAGCCATGGGGCGGTGGCGGTTTCCATAGGGAAGCGGGCAGACCGTAGCAAAAAGCCTTCCAGCCCACAATTCGGGCCGTCCCTTGGGACCCCTGAAAAAACCTGCGCGGCAGGGACAGCGCCTGCGTTTTCGGGATCGGCCAGCGAGGCCTTCCGCTCTACCTTTGGCCCATTCGCCGAACCGGCGATTCAACCGAGGAGAGCAAGCGTCATGTTCAAGGGTCTCGAAGGCAAAAGCGCCATCGTCACGGGTGGTTCGACATTGATAGGCGCCGGCGTGGTGCGCGCCTTCCACGCGGCGGGCGTGAAGGTGGTCATCGCCGACATCGACGCCGACAAGGGCCAGCCGCTGGCCGACGCGCTGGGCGCCGGCGTGCGCTTCGTGCGCACCGACATCACCGACGACGCGCAGGTGAAGGCCTGCGTCGACGAGGCCGCGGCCCGCCACGGCGGCGTGCACTTTCTGGTGAACCTGGCGTGCTCGTACGTGGACGACGGCTTCAAGTCGCCGCGCGCCGACTGGCTCACCTCGTTCAACGTGAACGTGGCCAGTGCCGTGGCCATGCTGCAGGCGGCGCACCCGCACATGGTGGCGGCCGGCGGCGGGGCGGTGGTCAACTTCACCAGCATCTCGTCGCGCGTGGCCCAGACCGGGCGCTGGCTTTACCCCGTGAGCAAGGCCGCCATGGCGCAGCTCACGCGCAACATGGCGATGGACCTCGCCCCCGACCGCATCCGCGTGAACAGCGTCTCGCCGGGCTGGACCTGGTCGGCCGTGATGGACCAGCTGACGGGCGGCGACCGCGCGCGCACCGATCGCGTGGCCGCGCCCTACCACCTGCTGGGGCGCGTCGGCGACCCCGACGAGGTGGCGCAGGTGGTGCTGTTCCTGTGCTCCGAGCACGCGAGCTTCGTCACCGGCGCCGACTACGCGGTGGACGGCGGCTATTCCGCCATGGGCCCCGAGCAGGCCGTGCCAGCCATTCCCCGCCTGATGGAGCCCTGATCGGCATCCACAACAACACCCCACGAGACAACACAGAAGGAGCAAGCCATGAAGCGAATCGCCATCGTCGGCGCGGGCCAGTCGGGCCTGCAACTGGGACTGGGTCTGCTGGACGCAGGCTACGAGGTCACCATGTACAGCAACCGCACGGCGGACGACATCCGCCACGGCAAGGTCATGTCGAGCCAGTGCATGTTCCACACCGCGCTGCAGGTCGAGCGCGACCTCGGGCTCGACCATTGGGCCAGCGACTGCCCCACGGTCGATGGCATCGGCTTCGCCGTGCCGCACCCCGAGCAGAAGGGCGCCAAGGCCATCGAATGGGCGGCGCGGCTGAACTCGAGCGCACAGTCGGTCGACCAGCGCGTGAAGGTGCCGGCGTGGATGGCGCTGTTCCAGCAGAAGGGCGGCGAGCTGGTCTTCAAGGACGCCGGCATCGACGACCTCGAGGCCTGCACCCGCAGCCACGACCTCACGCTGGTGGCCAGCGGCAAGGGCGAGATCTCCAAGCTCTTCGAGCGCGACGCCGCCAAGTCGACCTACGACCAGCCGCAGCGCGCCCTGGCGCTCACCTACGTGAAGGGCATGCGCCCGCGCGCGCCGTACTCGGCCGTGTGCTTCAACCTGATTCCGGGCGTGGGCGAGTACTTCGTGTTCCCGGCGCTGACTACCACGGGCCCGTGCGAGATCATGGTGTTCGAAGGCGTGCCCGGCGGCCCGATGGACTGCTGGGCCGACGTGAAGACGCCGCAGGAGCACCTGGCGCGCAGCAAGTGGATCCTCGACACCTTCACGCCCTGGGAGGCCGAGCGCTGCGCCGACATCGAACTCACCGACGACAACGGCATCCTCGCCGGCCGCTTCGCGCCCACCGTGCGCAAGCCCATCGCCACGCTGCCCTCGGGCCGCAAGGTGCTCGGCCTGGCCGACGTGGTGGTGCTCAACGACCCGATCACGGGGCAGGGCTCGAACAACGCGGCCAAGTGCGCCGACACCTACCTGAAGAGCATCCTGGCGCGCGGCGAAGGCGCGGCCGATGCGCCGTGGATGCAGCAGACCTTCGACCGCTACTGGTTCGGCTATGCGCAGTGGGTCACGCGCTGGACCAACATGCTGCTCGCACCGCCGCCGCCGCACGTGCTCAAGCTGCTCGGCAGCGCCGGCGCCGTGCCGCCGATGGCCAGCGCCATCGCCAACGGCTTCGACGATCCGCGCACCTTCTTCCCGTGGTTCGCCGACCCGCAGGAGGCCGACCGCTACCTCGACACCTGCGCGGCCGCCGCGGCGGCTGCGTAGGCGGAGCCAGCGCATGACACGACGCGTGGCCATCGTCGGCGCCGGCCAGTCCGGCATGCAGCTCGCACTGGGCCTGCGGGCCCGGGGGTACGCCGTGACGGTGTATGCGAACCGCACGGCGCAGGAGATCTTCGACGGGCCGGTGATGTCCAGCCAGTGCATGTTCGAGACCGCGCTGCAGACCGAGCGCGAACTGGGGCTCGACAGCTGGACCGACACCTGCCCGGTGGTTGAAGGCATCGGCATGTCGGTGCGCAGCCCCGAAGGCCAGCGCGCCATCGCGTGGGAGGCGAAGCTCGACGGCCCCGCGCAGTCGGTCGACCAGCGCCTGAAGATATCTGCGTGGATGCAGCTGTTCGAAGCGCGTGGCGGGCGCCTCGTGCACCAGGACGCGGACATCGACACGCTGGAAGACTGTGCGCGCACGCACGATCTCGTGGTCGTTGCGAGCGGCAAGGGCGAGATCTCGGCGCTGTTCCCGCGCGACGCGGCGCGCTCGCCGTTCGACGCGCCGCAGCGCGCGCTGGCGCTCACCTACGTGAAGGGCATGCGCCCGCGCGAACCGTTCGCGGCCGTGAGCTTCAACCTCATTCCGGGAGTCGGCGAATACTTCGTGTTCCCCGCGCTCACCACCAGCGGCCCGTGCGAAATCATGGTGTTCGAAGGCGTGCCGGGCGGCCCGATGGACTGCTGGGACGACGTGAAGACGCCGCAGGAGCATCTGGCGCGCAGCAAGCAGATTCTCGAAACCTTCCTGCCGTGGGAGGCCGAACGTTGCGAACACATCGAGCTCACGGACGACCACGGCGTGCTGCGTGGCCGCGTCACGCCCGTGGTGCGCCACCCGGTGGCCACGCTGCCCTCGGGCCGCCAGGTGCTGGGGCTCGCCGACGCGGTGGTGCTCAACGACCCGATCACGGGGCAGGGCTCGAACAACGCGGCCAAGGCGGCCGACATCTACCTCAAGCGCATCCTCGAACATGGCGACGCGCCGTTCGATGCCGCGTGGATGCAGCAGACCTTCGACCGCTACTGGGAAGGCTACGCGCGCTGGGCCACCGACTGGACGCACAGCCTGCTCACGCCGCCCGCGCCGCATCTGCAGAAGCTGCTGCAGAGCGCCACGCACAGGCCGGCCGTGGCGAGCGCGGTGGTCAACGGCTTCGACGACCCGCGCAACTTCGCGCCCTGGTGGTTCGACGCGGCCGAGGCCGATTGCTTTCTCGAAGCCAAGGCGCGCGAGGCCGCGGTCGACCGCTTCGACCGGCGCGACTTCCGCAAGGCGCTCGGCCAGTTCAGCACCGGCGTCACCGTGATCACCACGCGCGCGCTCGACGGGCGCCGCGTCGGCATGACGGCCAACTCGTTCTCGTCGGTGTCGCTCGAGCCGCCGCTGGTGCTGTGGAGCCTGGCGCGGCAGGCGCCCAGCGTGGCCGACTTCACCGGCGCGAGCCACTTCGCGATCAACGTGCTGGCCGCGCCGCAGCATCACCTGTCGCGCCAGTTCTCGACACCCCAGGCCGACAAGTTCGGCGGCGTCGACTGCTGCGAAGGCACGTCCGGCGTGCCGCTGCTCAACGGCGTGCTCGCGCGCTTCGTGTGCCGCAACGTGCGGCAGTACGACGGCGGCGACCACCTGATCTTCATCGGCGAGGTCGAAGGCTACGAACGCTTCGACGGCGAGCCGCTGGTTTTTCACTCGGGCTACTACCAGGTCACGACGCGCCATCCGGAATGCGTACAGTGAGCCCCTGGTTCCCCACGTCCACCTTTGAGCATTGAACGGAGTCACACACCCATGCAGAACAAGGCATCCACCTCCTCGTCGCAAGACATCCGCATCCAGGCCGCCGACGGCAGCGGCAGCTTCGGCGCCTACCTGGCCCTGCCGCGCGGCGGCACCGGCCCGGGCCTGGTGCTCGCGCAGGAAATCTTCGGCGTCAACAAGACCATGCGCGACGTGGCCGACTACTACGCCGAGGAAGGCTACGTGGTGCTCGTGCCCGACCTGTTCTGGCGCCAGGAGCCCGACGTGCAGCTGGGCTACACGCCCGAGGACTGGCAGCGCGCCTTCGCGCTGTACCAGGGCTTCGACGAAGCGCTCGGCATGCAGGACATGCAGGCCGCCATCACCGCGCTGCGCCAGCGCCCCGAGGTGCCCGGCGGCAAGGTCGGCGTGCTCGGCTTCTGCCTGGGCGGCAAGCTCGCCTACCTGGCGGCCTGCCGCACCGACGCGGACGTGGCGGTGGGCTACTACGGCGTGGGCATCGACGCCGCGCTCGGCGAAGCCGACCGCATCCGCTGCAAGCTGGCGCTGCACGTGGCCGAGCTCGACGGCTTCTGCCCGCCCGAGGCGCGCGACCGCATCGTGCAGACCCTGCGCGGCCGGCCGAATGTCGAAGTGCATGTGTACCCCGGCGTCGACCACGCCTTTGCGCGCGTGGGCGGCGAACACTTCCATCGTGCCTCGGCGCTCATGGCGCACGAGCGCAGCGTGGCCGCGCTGAAGTCGGCCATCGGCCCGAACTACGACCTGGCGGCGTTGTGGGACAAGCACTGCGAGTACGAGTTCGGCACCCGCAACGTCGACGACACCATGGGCACCATGGTGGCCGAGCCCTATGTGAACCACATCCCGACCATGACCGGCGGCGTGGGCTACAAGAACCTGCACGCGTTCTATACGAACCACTTCGTCAACAGCAACCCGCCCGACACCTCGCTGGTGCCGATCTCGCGCACCGTGGGCGCGACGCAGGTGGTCGACGAGATGCTGTTCTGCTTCACTCACACCACCGAGATCCCGTGGATGCTGCCCGGCGTGGCGCCCACCGGAAAGCGCGTGGAGATCCCGCTGCTCGCGGTCATCAAGTTCCGCGGCGACAAGCTCTACCACGAGCACATCTACTGGGATCAGGCGAGCGTGCTGGTGCAGGTGGGCCTGCTCGACGCGGCGCTGCTGCCGGTGGCGGGCGTGGAAACGGCGCGCAAGCTGCTCGACGAGACGCTGCCGTCGAATACGCTGCTGACGCGCGCTTGATGCGAACCTGATGCGTCCGCGCGGCGAAGCTGCCGCGCGGGACGCGGCGGGCGTCTCAGACCGTCATGCCTTGTTCGACGTCGAGCGTCTTGCGGCGCGCCATGGCCAGGTTCGACTTGGTCTTGTCCAGCACCAGGTAGACGAACAGGCCTTCCTTCTTCTGCATCGGGCGGATGATGTGGTACTGCTTGCCGAGCGTGATCAGCATGTCTTCGATGCTGTCGTTCAGGCCGAGGTCGCGCATGGTGCGCAGCTTGGCGCGGACCACTTCGGTGTTGCCGGCGGCGGCCACCTCGAGGTCGACGCCCGAGCCGATCTGGCCCAGGATCATGCCGCTGCTCGAGTCGACCAGCGCCGCGCACAGGGCGCCGTCGCAGGTCATCAGTTCGTCCATGGATTGCTTGATATTTGCCATCGAAATCTTTCCTAGTCCTCGCCCCTGAAAGTCGGCGGCCACCCGGGCGAAGGGGATGGGCGGCTGCCGGTGTCGAATGGGTGTGGTGCGCCGATGCCCGGCGTCAGGCGTGCTGCAGCAGCTGCGTCGCCTGTTTCGCGAAGTACAGGACCTGGCCGATGATGGCTTCGCGGCTGGTGACCACGCTCACGATCAGCGTCATCTCGGGATGCCGCGCCTGCAGCATCAGGATGTGGCCGTGCGTGGCCTCGATCGCCACGTTGTCGCAATGGCCCAGCTGGCTTTCCTCGCCGGCCACGGCGCCCAAAGCGGCCAGCGAACTGGCGATGGCCGACAGGCGCGCGACCTGCGCGGTGTTCTCGACGCGCGCGGCCAGCTCCAGGCCGTCCTCGGTCGAGATCACCACGGCCTTCACGCCCTTGATTTCCCGCATCAGGGTGTCGATGGCCGATTCCGCTGCAAGCCTGATTCTTGGAGTGATGTTCATTGCTGCCTGAATGGAAGGAAAAGGAGAAAAAGAGGGGGCGTCCTGCGTTCAGACCTCGAGCTGGAGCAGGAGCAGTTCCAGCAGCTGCACGACCTGCTGCGCATCGGTGACGTTGGCGGGCAGCACCGGGCATACGACGCCCTTGGCCTCCATGCGCCGGGCGTAGGCGTCGATGCCGGGGCTCGGGTGCGTTTCCATGCGGCCCACGGCCACCACGCAGGCGGTCTGCGCAATGAGTTCGGCAAAGCCGTCCAGGTAGATGTCCAGGTCGGCCAGCGGATCGGGGCGGCTGTTGTCCACCAGGATCACCACGCCGAGCGCGCCGCGCCCCAGGATGCGCCACATGAAGTCGAAGCGCATCTGGCCGGGCGTGCCGTACAGGCGCAGCTTCTCGCCGTTGTCGAGCGTGAGTTCGCCGTAGTCCAGGCCGACCGTGGTGGTGGCCTTGGCCACCGAGGTGTCGCTGTTGCGCACGTCGGTGCTCACGGGCGGGATCTCGCTCACGCCGGCGATGGCCGTGGTTTTGCCGGCGCCCATGGTGCCGGTGAAGAGGATCTTGTGTTCTACGGTCATTGAGGGCCTGACGGCAGCAAGCCGAGTCGGTTCCTGATGCGTGCGAGCAGGCCGGGCTGCACGGTGTCGCGGGCGGGTGCCGGGAAGCGGCTGTCGGGAAAGACGCTGTCGGGGGCCGAGGCCGCCACCAGCGCGCCGGGGGGCGCGGCGCGTTCGAGCAGGCCGGCGCGCTGCAGGTCGGCCAGGAAATCCGCGCACTCCTGGCGCGTGGCGGGCGAGCGCTGCTGCAGCGACAGCACCGATGCCGGCCGGTTGGACATCAGCGTGGCCAGCCGCAGGCGGATCGGCGCCTCGAGCACCGCCGCGGGCGGCCAGCGCAGCATGCGGAATTCTTCGTGCTCGCCGATCGGCACCTCGGTCGTAGCCAGCCCCAGGCCGCGGGCGTGGACGACCATCGCGCCGAGGCGGTTGAGCACCACTTCCAGCGCATCGGTGTGCAGCGGCAGGGCCAGGAAAGGGCCGCGTTGCGGGTCGGCATGGGCGACGGTCAGCGTGGGCACCGCCGGTTGGGGCGAGGCGGCGGCGAGGGCGACCTGGTCGCCGACGACCCGCAGGTCGGCCTGTTCGGCCTTCCACGACCAGTTCTGGTGCGTGCGGTGGTCGAGCAGCCGGATCAGCGACTTGAGCAGCACTTCTTCGCGGTGCGGCAGCCCTTCGACGCTGTAGCTCAGCAGGGCGCGTTGACTTTTGGGAACGGTGTTAACGGCCGTCATGCAGCCTCCGCACCACCGAGCCCATCGGCCGGCCGCTGTGGGATGTTGCGTTCAACCGCATCGAAAACACCGATTGGAGGCGGCATCGCCGTTCTTTTTTCAACTTAAGCACTCACTGTAAGAAGTTGGACGGAGACGCCGATCACAACGCTGGCTGGGAGAACTAAAGTGTTTGTTTGGAGGTGGCGTCAAAAATATAACACTTGTTGCAAATAAAAACACAAGATTACGAACAACTGTTTTCAGTGGGTCGCGGACGCGACAAAGCCTCGCGTGCCGCAGCGCGGCGCGCGAGGTTTCAGGGGGCGGTGAAAG
>NZ_JBWKYF010000072.1:0-35302 GCF_059423605.1 Variovorax sp. GW460-12-1-14-LB1 | reverse complement strand
GCCCCCATGACAGCACCCGCCCGCGAGAGCCTGCAGGACATGCCCTTCGACACCATCGTCGAACAGGCGGTGGCGGGCATCTACGTGATCCAGGACGACCGCTTCGTCTACTGCAACGCGACCTGGGCCGCCATCGTGGGCTACACCGCAGAGGAAATGACCGGCATGTCGCTGGCCGAGATCGTGCCGCCCGACTTCGTGGAAGTCGTGCGCTCGCGCATCCGCATCCGGCTGGCGGGCAATCCGCCGAGCATGCACTTCATCACGCGCGGCCTGCACCGCGACGGGCGCGTGCGCTTCGTCGAAGTCCACGGCTCGCGCATCGAGCACCGGGGCCGCCCGGCCGTGATGGGCGTGGGCGTGGATGTGACCGACCGCGTGCGCAACGAGGAAGAACGCCAGCGCTCGCGCGAGCAGCTGCAGGCCCTGGCGGCCTACACCGCCAACAAGCTCGAGGAGCAGCGGCTGGCGCTGTCGCGTGACGTGCACGACGTGCTCGGCGGCATGCTGACCTCGATCAAGATGGACGCCACGCGCATCCAGCGCCGCGCCGACAACCCCGAGGTGCAGGCGCTCACGCAGGGCCTGATCGCGCTCACGCAGCAGACCATCGACACGGTCAAGCAGATCTCGGAGGCGCTGCGCCCCAGCGCACTCGACCACCTCGACCTGTCGGTGGCGCTGGCCCACGAGCTGCAGGCCTTCACGCGCCGCTCGGGCGTGCTGCATTCGCTGGACACCGACGCGCCCGCGCTGCGGCTCGCGCCCAAGCAGGCCACCGCGGTCTACCGCATCTTCCAGGAAGGCCTGACGAACGTCCTGCGCCATGCGAAGGCGCAGCGCGTGGACGTGCGGCTGCGCGTGGACGGCGAGCGCCTGCGGCTCGCGCTGCACGACGACGGCTGCGGCTTCGACCCCGACGCGCCCGAGGGCAGCGCGCTGGGCCTTCTGAGCATGCGCGAACGCGCGCGCGAGATCGGTGGCGAGCTGCACATCCACGCGGCGCCCGGCGCGGGCACGCGCCTGGCGCTGAGCGTGCCGCTGCTGCAGCCGGAGAACGGCCCGGCATGATCGACATCCTGATGGTCGACGACCACACGATCTTCCGCTCGGGCCTGCAGCGGCTGCTGCTCGACGAGACCGACCTGCGCACCACGGCCGAGGCCGGCAACGGCGCCGAGGCGCTCGAGCTGGTACGCCAGCGCCGCTTCGACGTGGTGCTGCTGGACATCAACATGGAAGGCCGCAACGGCCTGGAGGTGCTGGCCTCGATCCGCGCGCTGCAGCCCGCGCTGCCGGTGCTCATGCTGTCGATGTACGCCGAGGAACAGTACGCGCTGGTCGCCATCCAGGCCGGCGCGCGCGGCTACATCGCGAAAGATGCCGAGCCCGCCGAACTGGTGCGCGCGATCCGCTGCGTGGCGGCCGGCGGCCAGTACCTGAGCGCGCGCGCCGCCTCGCAGGTCAGCGGCCAGCTCGAAGGCCGCGACGACCGCCCCGCGCACCAGCGGCTCACGGTGCGCGAGCACCAGATCATGCTCATGATGCTCAAGGGCCTGTCGCTCACCGCCATCGGCGACGAGATGCTCATCAGCGTGAAGACCGTGAGCACGCACCGCAGCAACATCCTCGACAAGCTGGGCGTGGCCAGCACGGCAGAGCTGGTGCTCTATGCCGTGCGCCACGGGATCATCCAGTAGCTCGCTTTTTTCAGGACCTCAGCGGGTGCCGCCGCGCAGCGGGTCGACGGACTCGGGCAGCGCGTTGAAGTCGATCTGCTGAAACAGGAACTCGCGCTGCTGCGGCGACAGCAGCGAATAGCGCGGCCAGAAGAACAGGTAGTCGTCGGCCGACATGCGCGGCTGGTTGTCGAAGACCATGCGCTTGCTGCACAGCAGGCACACGAAGTTGGTCCAGTTGTTCCAGGTCGTCTGGCCGTCGAACATGCGGCTCGGTGCGCCGTAGCGGGCAAAGCTCGCCGCGTGGCCGATGAACTTGTCCGACAGCGCCTTGCGGCTGCTTGCGTTCGCGGAGCTCCAGGCAAAGCGCATGAAGTTCGGCTCGTCGGTCACGAAGTTGCCGAACAGCGCCGCCACGTCGATGCCGTGGAACGCGCCGAAGGTGTCCTTCCAGGGTTGCGGCGTGTCGTCCCAGTTGTAGTTGTAGCGGTAGATGTCGCCGTTCTGCAGGCGCAGCACGCGGATCACGTTGTCGATCACGTTGTCCAGCGCGTAGCTGATCACTTCATGCGTCTGCGTGTAGATCGGCCGGAACTCGGGCTTGATCAGCTGGTTGAAGGTGACGCTGCCGGGCGCTGCGTAGTTGCTCAGGTTCCACAGCTCCTGCTGCGAGGGCTGGCCCATGCCGAACAGGAAGGCGAAGTACGAGCCCTCGTCGTGCGTGGAGCCGATCATCAGCGGCATCTTGTTGTAGTTGCCCGCGAGCAGGCCGGGCAGGCCGCTCGCGCGGATCACCGTGCCGTCGGTGAAGTGGCCCGGAACCACGGGGCTGGGCGTGAACTTCATGATCTGCGCCGCGCTCGCGCCGCGCAGCAAGGCGGCGATGTCGGCGGCGCTCATGGTCACGCGCTGCGCCGCGGCCTGCAGCGTGGTCGAGGCGCGGCCGGTGTCGACCAGCAGGTTGTCGATGAGCGAATCGGCCGCCAGCGTGCCCACCACCGGCGGGTAGGCATTGGGCACGCCCGACATGCACAGCGCGCGGTGGAACTTGCCGTCGGCCAGCGGCGACTGCAGCAGGCCCCAGGTGTTGATGCAGCCGGCCGACTGGCCCGCCACCGTCACCTGCCCCGGGTTGCCGCCGAAGGCGCGCGCGTTGGTCTTCACCCAGTCGAGCGCGCGCACGAGGTCCAGCGTGGTGAAGTTGCCCGAGTCGTCCAGCGCGTTGCCGGTCTTCATGGCCGGATGGTTCAGCCAGCCCAGCATGCCCATGCGGTACTGCACGGTGACCACCACCATGTTGGCCTTCTGCGCCAGGTAGGCGCCGTCGTAGGCCGGCTCGCGCGCCGAGCCCTTGGTGTTGCTGCCGCCGTGGATCCAGAAGAACACCGGCAGGTTCTCGGCGCTGGAGTTCGGCCGCCACACGTTCAGGTACAGGCAGTCTTCGGTGCCCACGGGCTGGCCGAAGGTGGCCGGGTCGGGCTCGCCGAAGGGGTTGCCGACCTGCGCGCACATGCCGGCCAGCGTGGTCGCGGCGCGCGCGCCGCTCCACGGCTGCGGCGGCTGCGGGGCGCGCCAGCGCAGGTTGCCGACGGGCGGCTGCGCGAAGGGAATGCCCAGGAAGGCGTGCGTGTTGTTGGCCGCGACCTTGCCGTAGATCTGGCCGGCGTCCAGCGTGCGCGTGAGGCTCTGGTTGTAGGCGGCCAGCGTGGGCGCCGCGAGCATTGCGAGCGTCCACAGGACCGTGGTGCGAAGCAGCAGGCGAACGAGGCCTGCGAGAGAACGGGAGCGGTGCATGGTGGTTGTCTCCTCGAGGTGGATGCGGCGGGCTCTGACGGCCTCGGTCATGCATCGATTCTCGTGAGCACCCTGCCCCGCCCGCCTCGGTGTCATCGCAGGGGGGCGGCAAGAATCCTCCGATTGACATCCGGCCCGCAAAGGGCCATGCAACGCGGGGCGCGGCTACTTGCGCTTCCAGCTCGCCACGGTGATGTACACGCCGGTTTCCTTCGCGTCGCGCAGGCGCACGCTGTAGCGGCCCGCGCCGTCGGTGCCGTTGAAGACGACCTCGCGGCCCTCCTCGTCCAGCGTCGCGCCCTTGGCGAGTTCGCGGTACGCGTCGACCAGCTTGGCGATCGGCTCGTAGCTGCGCAGCGTGACCTCGGCGTCGGGCAGCCGCGCCTCGGGGCGCTGGGCGCTCTGGTAGGCCGTGCGCATCGGCAGGCCGGCCAGCCCCTTGGGCAGCACGATCTTGCCGGCGCTGGCGGTGCTGTTCACCTCGGCCGTCTGCACCAGCAGCGGATGCAGCGACGCCGGGAAGCCCGGCGGCAGCTGCTCGGCGCGCCAGCCCGGCACGCCCGGCTGGCCGGTGATGTATTCGACGCTGGCGATCTTCTGCGCGGCGGCCACGTCCGCCGGATCGTCGCTGTCGGCCATGGCCGCGAGGAACGACGGCAGCTGCTTGCTCCAGGCCACGAGCGGCGCGGCGTCGGCCTGGCTGGCACCGGCACGCTGGAAGACCGACAGCACGGTCTGCGGCAAGGGGTTGCACACCTTGGGGTCGTCGCGCTTGGCGGCCGCGCGGCAGTGGCCGTTGACCAGCCCCACCGCCTGCACGCGGCCGTCGGCGTCGATCAGCATCGCCGCGCGCTCTTCGCCGTGGCCGCCGCCGCTGACCGACGCGATGACCTGGCGGCCGTCGGGCCACACGGTGCGCGTGACGTCGAACTTCGAGCGCATACCTTCGAGCAGCTGCTGCGCGATCAGCGTGTCGGGCTCGGTGTAGCTGCCGCGCGCGTAGCCGACCAGGCCGATCACGGCACTGCGGATGCGCGTCTGCTCGCTGAGGCGCAGCGTGGGCGGCGGCAGTTCCGTCGTGACGGGCGCCGCAGCGTCTTGTGCGTGGGCCGTGAGCGCGCAGGCGAACACCAGCGACGCGAGCGCCGCCGGAATCAAGGTCTTCTTCATTCGGAAATTTCCACTTCGATGTTCGTGATCGCGGGCATGTCGCGCGGGACCGTCGTGCTGACGGAGAAGCTCAGGCCGTTGCGGCTGCCGGCGATGAAGCCCTCGCTGGACTCGATGTCCTTCAGCGGCGGCGACAGCTGCTTGTAGAACGCCAGCACCTGCTGTGGCGTGTCGACGGTCTGCAGGCGCAGCACGCGCTTGGCCTTGGCGTCGCTCAGCGCGTCCTGCGCGGTGCCGTAGATCAGCGCCTTGGGGTACAGCGGCACCTGCGCGGAGAAGGCCTTGTTGGGCCGCACGATGGGACGCGCCGTGGTGCGTGCGGCGTCCATCGTGAGGTACTCGGTCGTGGCGATCTTCTCGCCCACGCCCTCGCCGCCTTGCATGCGGTCGGGAACCTGCTGGCTCCATGCGACCAGTGGTTGCGCCTTGGTGCGGTCGAAGCCGGGGCGCAGGAAGATCGAGAGCACGGCATGCTGGTCGTCGAGGCAACCGCTCGACGACGAGTCCTTGCCGCAGCTGCGATGCACCAGCGCGGCAGCCAGCACGTCACCGCTGCGGTCGTCGACCAGCACGGCCGCGCGCTCGCCGCCGTCGTAGGGCCGGCGATACGACGAAAGCAGTCGTTGGCCGTCAGGCAGCGCCTGCTGCTTGCGGTCGGGGCGCGAGGCCAGGCCCGAGATCAGCTGCTCGGCCAGCAGGCCTTCGGGCCAGTAGTACGAGCCCGACGCCATGCCCGCGAAGCGCGTCACGGCAAGGTCGAGTGCGGGGGCCTGGGATGTTTCCGGCGCGCGCTCGTGATGCGGCACGAGGACCAGCTGGGGTGTCGCGGTTTGTGCGACGGCGCCGAGGGAAGAGAGAAGAAGAAAAGCGAGGAAAGCGGAACGCGGTCGAAGGTGAGGCATGCAAGAAAGAAAACGAACGATGCGGCTTGCCCGATGTTTGCGGACAAGTGTGTCGTTTCATTCTAGAAGGCGTTCATTGCCAAAACGCCTCGCACCTCATCGCCGCGACGAACGTCTTAGGGTGTGACCGCGAGCTTCGAGCACAGCAGCCGCATCGCGGCACCGATCGGCGCGATCACCGGCACCTCGAAGCGCGGCGCGAGCGCGAGTGCGGCCTGCCCGAGCGGACCGCCGCCGATGATCACAGCTTGCGCGCCGTCGTCGTCGATGCAGCGCTGCACGGCCTGCGCCAAGGCCTCTTCGAGCGCCTTCGCATCGGCCGCGAGCGCACGCGGATCACCCTGCGTGAGGCGGATGCCGCTGAACTGCGCGCCCAGCCCGAGCGCGGCGGCGCGCGCTTCGATGGGCGCCACGAGGTCGGGCGTGACGGTGGCGATGCCGAAGCGGCGGCCGCCCTCGCCCGCCGCGAGCATCGAGGCTTCGGCGATGCCGACCACGGGCACGCCGGCCTCGCGCCGCAACAGCGCCACGCCGGGGTCGCCGAAGGCGCTGACGATCACGCCGTCCCAGCCCTCGCCCGCCGCCGCGCGCCACACCTTCAGCACCTCGTGCGCGGCCGCGTTCAGCTCGTCTTCGTTGACGATCATCGGCGGGCCCTGCACCGCCGTGCGGCCGGTCACGCGGCAACCGGCGGGCGCTTCGGCGGACGCGATGCCGACCATCATGTCGGTGGTGGCGACGGAGGCGTTGGGGTTGATGAGCAGGATGTCGGGCATGCGGAAAAACGCTTTCTTTGGAGATCGTTCGGTGCGCGGTTCAGTTCGAGCGGGCCAGCGTCGCGCCCGGTGCGCGGTCTTCGGCCTCGGCTTCGCCGGGCAGCGGCAGCGCATCGGGCGACTGGCCGTAGGTCTCGGGCACGCACTGCACGCTGGCGACGAACACCGCGTACATCGCGGCAGCCAGGCCGAACACGCCGACCAGCCCGAAGCTGTCGAACAGGCGACCTGCCACCAGCGGCATCAGCGCGCCGGCCGCCGTGCCCGTGGCCAGGATGAAGGCCGTGCCGAAGGCGCGTACGCGCGTCGGGTACAGCTCGGGCGCGAAGATCCAGATGGTGGTGTTCAGCAGCAACACGAAGAACTGGAACACCGCGCCCGCGATGAGGATCACGACGATGCTCTTGGCCACGAAGCCGATGGTCAGTGCCGCGAGGCAGGCGCACACGGCGCCGGCCGTCAGCACGCGCTTGCGCGGAAAGTGAAAGCCCAGCAGCGAGGCCGCGATGGCGCCCAGCAGGCTGCCGCCCTGCATCACCATCGTGAACAGCAGGCTCTTGGACATGCTGTAGCCCAGCGTCACGAGGATGGTCGGCATCAGCGTGAGCACCGAGATCTGCGCGCCGTAGGTCATCCAGATCGTGATGCACAGCGGCACCGTGCGCCGCGCGAGTGCGCCGCGGAAAATTTCGGTCACGCGCACCTTCGGCCGCGCAGCCTGCGCCAGCGTGCCGTCGTCGGTGATGTAGGGGTGCGGCGCCGCCGGCTTGCCCGACAGCCGCCCCGAGGCGAGGCGCGACAGCACCGCGTTCGTCTCCTTCACGCGGCCCTGCGACAGCAGGAAGCGCGGCGTCTCGGGGATGTAGCGGCGATAGAAGGCGCCCAGCAGCGCCGGCACCATGAGGCAGGCGAACAGCCAGCGCCAGGCGTTGTCGCCCGGGAACATCCAGAACACCAGCAGGCCGAAGCCCGGCGCCAGGAAGTTGCCCAGCCCGCCCGCGCCCACGTTCACCATGCCCACGGCCGTGCCGCGGAACTTGGTCGAGCAGAACTCGGCCAGCATGGTCACGGCAATGGCGATCTCGCCGCCCAGCCCGAAACCCACCACCGCGCGGCCCAGCGCCATCACCGTGAAGTTGGGCGCCATCGCGCAGATGCCCGCGCCGAGCGTGAACAGCAGCAGGTCGATCGACAGCATCACGCGGCGGCCGTAGCGGTCGGCGATGAAGCCCGAAATGATCCGTCCGATGGCCGCGCAAGCGAAGGTGACGGTGTTCAGGAAGCCGATGTCGGAAGCGCTCAGCCCCCACTGCTCGCGCAGCATCGGGCCGACGATGCCGACCGCGTTCTGCTCGAAGGCATCGAACAGGCAGCCGATGAGGATCAGAAAGATGATCGTGTGGTGCGAGCGCGTGACGCCGATGGTGTCGAGCGCGCGATCGAGCTCCGCGACTCGGGGCGAGTCGGGCCCGGAGGAGAGTGCAGGTCCAGCCATGGAAAAACCCCTTGAGAAGGAATGAAGTGCTTGCTTGCGCGGTGCAGCCCGGTGTCGCGGATCGCATCGTAGGCGGCATCGCGCCTGAATGGCATATGGATTTCACCTACTTTGAATAGTTGAAATTCAAATTTCATTCAGTTGCGAGCGTCTGCAAGCTTCATGCCGGGTGGTTTTCAGGCCTGGAAGACGGGTTCTCCGGGGTTGGGCTGGCAAGTGGCGCCCGAGCGCACCTGCAGCGTGCGCTCGCGCACCGTGGGCGTGCGCCGCTGTCTAGGAACTCGCAGCGCCGGCCAGCGCCAGCAGCTCGTCGACCTCCCAATGGTCGTCCGCGTGCCCGCCGTACTTGACGGCGACCACGGTGCCCCGCGCGTCGATGAGCACGTCGGCCGGCAAACCTGTGATGCCGTTCTCCGCCTTCCTGTAGAAGCGGCCCGTCGCGAGCACCCAGCGCAGGCCGCTCCAGAAGACGCGCGGATGCAGGAACGCCAGCCGCGAGGTCTCCACGCCGAAGCGCCGGTAGTGCGCCTTGGCGGGGTCGGCCACGCAGTCGAACGGCAGCTGCGCCTGGTACTTGCGCATCTCCTGCGCGGACGAGTGAAAGAGCACGACCTCGCGGATGCCCGCCGCCGCCAGCTCGCCCTGCCTTCGGGCGAAGGTCAGCAGATGGAAGTTGCAGACCGGGCAGCCCGCGAAGCGGCGAAACTGCAGGTGGACCCAGCGCGAACCGGCGTCCGGCAGCTGCAAGGGCTTTCCGTGGATCGTTTCCAGGGCCGTGGCAGGCACCACATCGCCGGGCGAGAACTTCATCGATGATCCTTCAGGAAGGGTTGCGAAGACGCCGGGCCGGGTGGCTGGAAAGCGTCTTATGATTTTTAAGTACACTGTACGCTTATTACTTTACAACCCCTTCGAGAACGGAGTCAAGCGTGGGACGTCCCGCCAAATTCACCCGTGAACAGCTCCAGCAGGCCGCGCTGGCGCTGGTCGATGCGGACGGCCTCTCCGGCCTGACCATGCGCGCGCTCGCGAGCCGGCTGGAAACCGGCGCGATGACGCTCTACAACTACGTCTCGCAGCGCGAGGAGCTGGAGATGCTGGTGGTCGAGGCGGTGCTGGGCAAGGTGCACTGGGAAACCGACGACCGCCTGCCCTGGCACGAAGCGCTGGAGGACATCGCGATCGCGCTGTGGCGCGTGATCCGCGACCATCCCCATGTGATTCCGCTGATCCTCACGAAGCGCAGCCGCTCGCCCGCGGTGTTCGAAGTGACCGAAGCCCTGCTGCGCACGCTGGCCCAGAGCGGCCGCAGCGGCGCCCGCCTGCTCGTGGGTTTTCGCGCGGTGTCCGCGCTCATCATGGGCGCCGCGCAGGCGGAGCTGGCCGGGCCGCTCACGCTGCAGGCCGACGAATCACCCGACGACACGATCGCGCGCTTCCAGGCCCTGCCGCCGGACCGGTTTCCGCACCTGATCGAGATCGCCACCGCCGCCACGGCCAGCGATGCGGAGACCGAGTTCCGGGCGAGCCTGTCGCTGCTGATCGATGGCCTGCGCGCGGACGCTGCCGCGCCGCAGGCCTGACGCCGCTCAGGCCAGGGCCAGCGCCTCGACCTGGTCCAGCGCGCGCGACGCACCGCCCAGGCGCGTCGCCAGGTGCTGCGCGCGCTTCAGGTACAGGTGCGCGTCGTGCTCCCAGGTGAAGCCCATGCCGCCATGCACCTGGATGGCTGTGCGCGTGGCCTGCTGCACGCCTTCGATGGCCGTGAACTCAGCCGCGGCGCAGGCAAAGCGCCAGTCCGGCAGGCCGCCGTCGAGCGCGGCGGCGGCGTAGCGCACGGCCAGGCGCGCGTTGTCCACGCCCATCCACGCGTTGGCGAGCTGGTGCTTGATGGCCTGGTAGCTGCCGATGGGCTTGCCGAACTGCACGCGCTCGCGGGCGTAGGCGCTGGCAAGGTCGAGTGCGGCCTGCGCGACGCCCACGAGTTCCGCCGACAGCGCGACGCGGTGGGCGGCGCGCACGCGGGCACGCGCTTCGGGGGCGATGGGCAGCGTCTCCCACGCGAGTGACGGCGCGAGAGTCGTCGGCGCCTGCCGCAACGTGGGATCGAGCGCATCGGATGCCGCGCCCTCGGGCATCGGCCGCAGCGCCACGCGCAGCGGCACGGTGTCGTCATGCCAGCCCTGCACCACCACGAGGTCCGACGCCTGCCCTGCGTGGTCGATCCATGCATCGCCCTGCGCGATGCAATGGAAGGCGCGCTCGCCCGCCATCGCCGCGCGCCCCCCCTCGCGCAACGCATCGGGCGGTGCATCGCCGCAGGCCTGCAACCACAGCGGCAAGAGCACAGCGCTGCCGGCCAGTGGCAGATTCAGCAGTTGCTGGCCTGCGGCCTCGGCCACGATGCAGGCCTCGCTCATGCCGAGCCCCAAACCGTCGTGCACCTCGGGCACCAGCAGCGCCATCCAGCCCATGCCGGCCATGTCGGCCCACAGCGACTGCTGCGTGGCATCGGTCCAGGGCAAGGCACGCCGTGCGCGCGCGAGCGGGTGGTGGTCGGCGAAGAAACGGTGGGCCGACGCGTGCAGCATCTGCTGCTCGTCGTTCAATGCGAAATCCATGGCGGGTCGTGTCGTCGTCTTCAATCAGTTCTTGGGCAGGCCCAGCATCTGCTCGGCCAGGATGTTGCGCTGCACTTCGGAGGTGCCCGCCAGGATGGTTTCGGCGCGCGTCCACAGGTAGTCGCGCACCCAGGCCGCGGCCTGCGGGTCAGCGCCCGTGGGCTCGGGGCCGGCCAGCGCGCGCTCGCCCAGCACTTCCATGGCCGTGGCGAGCAGCTTCTGGTGCGACTCGCTCCAGTGCAGCTTGGTCGACGAACCCTCGGGCCCCGGCGGCCCGCCGCGCATCGCGTGCGTGAGCGCGCGGTATGACTTGAGCTTGAGCACATGGCTGTCGACCGCCAGCCGCGCGAGGTCGCGCCGCAGGTGCGGGCAGTCGAGCGCGGGGCGTCCGCCCCTTTGCACGCCGGCCGCCAGCCGCGTGAGCGCGCCCAGCTCCTGCGTGAAGCGCACCTGGCGCGGAATGAAGTAGGTGCCGCGCTCGAAGCTCGCGGCGGCCATCGCCAGGCGCCAGCCGCCGTTCTCCTCGCCCACCAGCGCGTCGAGCGGCACCTTCACGTCCTCGAAGAAGACCTCGTTGAAGTCCGACTCGCCCGTGATCTGGCGGATGGGTTCCACGCGCACGCCGGGGCTCTTCATGTCGATCAGCAGGAAGCTGATGCCCTTGTGGCGCGCGGCCGCGGCGTCGGTGCGTGCGAGCACGAAGCAGTGGTCGGCAATGTGTGCGAACGAGGTCCACACCTTGTGGCCGTTGAGCACGTAATGGTCGCCACGCCGCTCGGCGCGCGTGGACAGCGCCGCGAGGTCGGAGCCCGCGCCAGGCTCGGAATAGCCCTGGCACCAGATCTCGCGGTTGCTCAGGATGCCCGGCAGGTAGCGTGCCTTCTGCGCCTCGCTCGCGAAGTGGATCAGCGTGGGCGCCAGGATGCCGTGGCCGATGATGTTCACGCCCAGCGGCGCGCCGATGCGGGCCTGCTCCTCGTGGAAGATGGCCTGCCGCGTGAGCGGCCAGGCCTTGCCGCCGTGGGCCTCGGGCCAGCCCAGGCCGGACCAGCCGGCCTGGCACACGTGGTCTTCCCAGGCGCGGCGCCAGGTCAGCTCGTTGGCGTCGGGCGCCCCCCCGGGCCAGGCGGCGACGAAGCGCGGATAGTGCGTCTCGAACCAGTCGCGCAACGTGAGGCGGAAGGCTTCATCTTCCGCCGAGTAACCCACTTGCATGCTTGTCTGCTTTCTCGTTCTTGCTGATGGATCGCGGGTGTCAGTCGGCCTTTGCGCCAGAGTCCTTGATGACCTTGGCCCACTTCACGATGTCCTTGCGCAGGAACGCGGCGAACTCGTCGGGCTTGTTGCCGATGATGTCCAGGCCCAGGCTGCGGAACTTGTCCTTCACCTCGGGCTCCTTGAGCACCTCTTGCAGCTCGTCGTACAGCTTGTTCACGACCGCCGGGGGCGTCTTGGCCGGTGCGACCACACCCAGCCACGGCATGGCTTCGTAGCCGGGCAGGCCCGACTCGGCGACGGTGGGCGTGTCGGGCAGCGACTGCGAACGCTGCGCCGTGGTCACGGCCAGCAGGCGCACCTTGCCGTCCTTGATGAAGGGGCCCGAGGACGCGTAGGCGTCGAACATCACCTGCAGCTGGCCGCCGATCATGTCGGTGAGCGCGGGCGCGCTGCCCTTGTAGGGGATGTGCTGCATCTTCACGCCGGCCACGCTGTTGAAGAGCTCGGCCTCCAGGTGCGTCGACGTGCCCGCACCCACCGAGCCGTAGTTGGCCTTGTTGGGGTTGGCCTTGAGCCAGCTCACGAGCTCGCCCACGTTCTTCGCCGGAATGCTCGGATGCACCACCAGCACGTGCACCACCGAGGCCACCTGCGAGACCGGCGCGAAGTCTTTCACCGGGTCGTAGTTGACCTTGCTGTACAGGCTGGGCGCGATGCCCAGCGACGAGGCCGCGAGCAGCAGCGTGTGGCCATCGGGCGCGGCCTTGGCCACGTACTCCGACGCGATCATGGTGCCGGCACCGGGCTTGTTCTCCACCAGCACGGGCTGGCCCAGGCGCTTGTGCAGGCGCTCGGCCAGCAGGCGCGACATGATGTCGGCCGCGCCGCCGGGCGAGAACGGCACGACGAGCGTGACGGGCTTGGTCGGGTAGGTCTGCGCCGCGGCAGTTCCGCCCGCCAAAGCGGCGGCGGCCAGGGCCACGCAGGCCAGTGCTTTCTTGAACATGGGATGTCTCCTGTCTCTGTCGATGGTTGTGGTTGTGTCTTACGAAGCCAGGACCAGCGCGTCGAGCGCGCGCACGCCCTGGCCCTGTTCCTTCACGAGCAGCGGGTTGACCTCGACCTCGTCTGCCTGTTCCTGCAGCGCCAGCACGGCGCGTGAAAACCCGGCGATGGCGCGGCACGCGGCCTCGACGTCGCCCAGCGGCCGGCCGCGGTAGCCGGTGAGCAGCGGAAAGGCCTTGAGCTCGCCCAGCATGTCGCGCGCCATCGCTTCGTCGACCGGCAGCACGCGGTGGCTCACGTCCTTGTACAGCTCGGTGAGCACGCCACCCAGGCCCACGGTCAGCGTCATGCCGAACACCGGGTCGCGCGTGGCGCCGAGGATGAGTTCGGCCTGCCCGGCTTCCATCTTCTGCAGCAGCGCGCCGTCGATCTGCGCCGTGGGCGCATAGGCGCGCGCCGAGGCCATCACTTCGTCGAAGGCCTTGCGCACCTCCTGCGCGTTGCCCAGGCGCAGGCGCACGCCGCCGGCCTCGGTCTTGTGCGCGATGTCGGCACTGAGCACCTTGAGCACGACCGGAAAGCCCAGCCGCCCGGCCACGGCCGCGGCTTCGTCCGCTGTGCGCGCCACGGCCTCGTCGACCGGCTGCACGCCGAATTCCGCGAGGTAGCGCTTGGTGGTGTGCTCGTCGGCGCGGCCTGCCAGCGTGGCGCGCGCGGGCGCAGGCTGGCTGCGCACCTGCAGCCAGGGGTTGTGCTTGCGCCGCTCCTGCCACAGCAGGAAGGGCGACAGCGCCGACACGGCCACGCCGATGTCCTCGAACACCGGCACGCCGCCCGCGCGCAGTTGCTCGCGCGTCTTCGCCGCGCCGGTGTCGATCGCGACGATCAGGCGCGGGTGCTTGTCCGCCACGGCGCACAGGTCGTCGGCCATGCGGTCGAGCATGTAGCCCGGCGCGTAGACCACGATGGCGTCGATGGCGTCGGACACGGCCAGCGCTTCCATCGCGGTGCGCACGAAGCCGGGGTCGTTCACCACGTTGCCCGTCACATCGACCGGGTTGGAGACCATGCCGTAGTCGGGAATGCCGGCGCGCAGCTGGTCTTGCAGCGGCTGCGGCAGCGTGGGCACGTCGAGCCCCTGGCCGATGAACTTGTCGGCCAGGATCGCGCCCAGCGCGCCCGAGATCGTGATGATCGCCACGCGCTTGCCCGCGCTGCGCTGCCGGTAGCCGGCCAGGTGCGCGAGCTGCGCCATCTGCGCGAAGTCGTGGCTCTGGATGATGTTGAGCTGGCGAAACGCGGCCTGGTAAATCTGCTGGTCGCCCGCCAGCGCCGAGGTGTGCGAGCGCACGGCCTCGGAGCCCTTCTCGGTTTCGCCGGCCTTGTAGAGGATGAGCAGCTTGTCGCGCCGCACGAACTCGGCCGCGGCCTCCATGAAGCGCGGGCCGTCGCGCAGCTCCTCGATGTAGCCGATGCCCACTTCGGTGGCGTCGTCCTGCGCCAGGTACTCCAGGTACTGCGCGAAGTCCACGCAGGCCTCGTTGCCGGTGTTGATGAAGTGGCTGAAGTCCACGCCCAGCCGGCGCGCAATGGCGTACACCGCGGCGCACACGTTGCCGCTTTGCGTGAGCAGGCTCACGCGGCCCGGGCCCTGCTGCATCGGCGCGGTGTTGAACACCGAGGCAAAGTTGGTGTGGGCCTGCGTGTTGAGGTTGGCGAAGCCCATCGCGTTCGGGCCCGCGACCACCATGTCGGTGGTGGCCACGAAAGCCTCCAGCTCGGCCTGCAGCGCGGCGCCCGCGTCACCGGCTTCGGCAAAGCCCGCGGCATACACGATGACCGCGCGCACGCCGCGCGCCTGGCAGCGCCTGAGCATCGGCGTGACCTCGGCCGCGGCCAGTGCGAGGACCACCAGGTCGGGCGCGGCGGGCAGCGCTTCGAGGTCGGGCCAGCAGCGCAGGCCGAAGACTTCTTCGTACTTCGGGTTGATCGGGTAGATCGCGCCCCGGTAGCCGAATGTCGTGAGGTGCGCGAGCGGCATGCCGCCGATGCGCGCGGCATTGCCGCTGGCGCCGACCACGGCGATGGAGGCCGGGTTCAGCAGGGGTTCGAGACGGTGCAAAGTCATCTTCGTTCAGGCGGAGGCGGGGTTCTTCTGGATGGCCGAAGCCAGGCCACGGTCGCGGGCCGTGAGAAAGCCCTCGCTCAGGTGCGAGAGCTGGTGCGTGTCGAAGTGCGCGGCCAGCGCGGTGCGCAGGCCCTGCGCGTCGAGCGTGCGGTTGATCGAACGCTTGATCAGGCGCAGCCCGAACGGCGGCGCCTTGGCGATCTGCTGCGCCAGCGCCAATGCGGCGTCGGCCAGCTCGGCATCGGGCACCACGCGGTTCACCATGCCGATCGCTTGGGCCTCCTGCGCCGACAGCTTGCCGCCGGTGTAGAGCATTTCCTTGGCCTTGCGCGCGCCCATCACCCAGGGGTGGATCAGCACCTCGGTGGCCGCCGCGCCCAGCGTGTGGCCCACGGGGTCGCTGAAGAAGGCCGACTCGCCCGCGACCACCAGGTCGCACATGTTGGCGATCATGAAGCCGCCCGCCACGCAGGCGCCCTGCACCTGCGCGATGGTGGGCTTGGGAAAGTCCCAGATGCGCATCGAGTAGTCGAAGTAGCGCAGCTCTTCGTAGGCCCAGCGCTCTTCCACGGTGAAGTTGGCGCGCTCAGCCTGCGCCTGCTTGAGGTCGTGGCCGGCCGAGAAGTGCGCGCCCTTGCCGCCGAGCACCACGGCGTTCACCGTGTCGTCGCGCGCGGCGTCGTCGAAGGCGGCCATGAGCTCGTCCAGCATCTGCTGGCTCTGGGCATTGCGCTGGGCGTCGCGGGCCAGCAGGATGCGGCGCACGGCGCCGTGGTGTTCGATTTCGAGGGTGTCGTACGCCATCGTGTGTCTCCGGGTCTGTGTCTGGGGCGGGGGCAGTTTAGACTTCGAAATTCCTGCATCCCAAACACTAATTCCAATTTTTCCCACTATATGGACGAACCCAGAGAGACCGCCGGCGCCCAGAGCCTGCGGCGCGCCCTGCAGTTGCTGCGTCTGCTGGCCGAGCACCACGAGGAAGGCATCAAGCTCACCGAAGTGATCGCCGCCTCGGGGCTGGAGCGCTCGACCGTGCACCGCCTGCTCTCATGCCTGGCCGAGGAACAGTTCGCCGAGCGCGACCCCGACGGCAAGGCCTACCGCCTGGGCATCGACGCCATGCAGCTGGGCTTCGCCTCGATGCGGCGCGTGCCGCTGGTGGACTCGTGCCGCGCGCTCATGCAAAAGCTCGCGCGCATGTCGGGCGACACCGTGTTCCTCGTGATCCGCCAGGGCGACTACTGCGTGTGCCTGCACCGCGAGGAAGGGCACTTTCCGGTGAAGGTGTTCACCACCGACGTCGGCGGGCGGCGCCTGCTGGGCCTGGGCGCGGGCGGGCTGGCGCTGATGGCCGCGCTCACCGACGCCGAGATCGACCGCATCCTCGAGCGCCACACCGCCGAGTACGCGCAGGCCGGCTTCACCCGCGAGCGCATGAAGCAGGCCGTGAAGCGCACGCGCGCGGCGGGCCATGCGGACATCGTGGACACGCTCACCGAAGGGGTGTCGGGCGTGGGGCGCACGTTCGCGGCGTCGGCCACCACGTTGGCCGCGATCAGCTTCGGCGCCATCACGCCGCGGCTGCCGCCGGCGCGCAAGAAGGAGATGGCGCAGTTGTTGAAGACGCAGTTGCCGCGCAGCGAAGCGGCGAAGTAACCGGCACGGAGGCCGCGCGGCCTTCTAGAGCTCGCCGTTTTCCTCGTGCCCCAGCTCGATCGCCGCCAGCCGCTTGCGCCCGGCCGAGCCGGCGGCCTCGATCACCATCGTGGCGATCAGGTCGCACACGCCCATCACGGCCGCGTGGTTGTCGAGCAGCCCCGGGCCGCGGCAGTCGCATTGCAGCGACCAGGTGGCGCCCGCGAAATCGGGCGAGGCGCGGTCGCTGATGTAGACGATCTTCGCGCCGACGCGCTGCGCGCCCGCGAGCAGGGTGTCGAGCTGGCGGGTCTGGCGGCGCGTGCCGAACACGATCACGCAGTCGCGCTCGCCCAACCCCGCCAGGTGCTCGGCCAGCGTCTCGCCGGGGCCCGGAATGGCGGTGACGCGCGGCACCACCTGGATGATCTGCCAGCGCAGGTACAGCGCAAACGCGTGGCTGCTGCGCGTGCCGAAGATCAGCACCTGCCCTGCGCCGATGATCGCCTTCACGATCTCGGCCATCTGCTTGTCGCTCAGGCGCTCGAAGGTGCTCGCCAGGTTGGCCTGCGACTGCTGGAAGTGCGTGGCCACGAGGTGGCCGCGCTTGGAGGCTTCGGTGGCGTTCTGGAACAGCGGCGAGCCCGTCTGCTTTTCTTCGCGCACCTGGCGCCGCGCCTCTTCGTAGTTCTCGTAGCCGATGCGCCGGATGAAGCGGCTCACCGTGGAGGGCGACACGCCCGCCAGCTCCGCCAGTTCATTGCCCGCATAGCTGGCCAGCTCGCCGGGAAACTCCAGGACGAAATCGGCAAGCTGGCGTTCGGTCGCGGACAGCTGGTCGAGCTGGCTGCGAACGCGGCGGACGAAGGAATCGGCGGACATGGGTGGGCGGTGGGAAGCGGCGCACGATGATGCCATGCCGCCTGCGCGGCCTCGGGGCAAGCGCAGGCATTGGACTAAAGTCCCATGACGCCCCCCACGCCACGCGTTACCTTGAGATCGCCACCTTCGGCGATCCCACCTCCTCCCCCTTCACACACCGATGAGCGCCACCCCACCCACGACGCCCGCCGACCCCGTCTTTGCCGCGCGCATGGCTGCCTTGCGACGCAACTTTCCGTTCTCGCTGCTCGGCGTGATGCTCACGGCGGGGCTGGTGGTGGCGGCGCTGTGGGGCGCCGTGCCGCACGAGCAGCTGCTGGCCTGGGTCGGCGCCAACGCGGTGCTGACGGCAGCGCGCGCCTGGCAGGTGGCGCGCTACCGGCATGCCGAGCACGACCCGGGCGCGCTGCGGCGCTGGCGACGCGGCGCGATGGTGGGCGCGGTGCTCGGCGGCTTGCTGTGGGGGCTGCCGCTGGCGGTGTGGATGCTGCAGGTGTCGCTGCCGCAGCAGATGTTCATCGTGGTGGCGATGCTCACCATGGGCACGGGCGCGATCTATGCCTACTGCATCGACCTGGGGCTCCTCTACGGTTTCCAGGTGACGTACTTCGCGCCCGCGATCCTCGCGATGGCCACGCTCGACGACGTGCTGCTGCGCGTGATGTCGGCGGCCGGCGTGCTCTACCTGTTCGTCACGCTGGCCTTCGCGCAACGCATGTACCGCACGCAGGTCGACTCGCTCGAGCTGCGTTTCGAAAACCTCTACCTGCTGCGCCAGCTGCGCCTGGAAAAAGACGCGGCCGAGCGCAGCGACCTCGCCAAGTCGCGCTTCCTTGCCGCGGCCAGCCACGACCTGCGTCAGCCGGTGCATGCGCTGAGCCTGTTCGTGGGCGTGCTGCGCGGGCAGGCGCTGCCGGCGGCGAGCCGGCACGTGGTCGACAGCATCGGCCGCGCCGCCGCGGCGATGGGGCTGCTGTTCGAAGGCCTGCTCAACATCTCGCGGCTCGACGCGGGCGTGGTGCGCGTGAAGGCGCGGCCGTTTGCGCTGGCACGCCTGCTCGACCAGATCCAGCTGGAGTTCGCGCCGCAGGCGGCGGGCAAGACGCTGTCGCTGCGCTTGCGCGCGGGCGATGCCGTGGTGCACTCCGACCCCGCACTGCTCGACCGCGTGCTGCGCAACCTGGTGGAGAACGCGATCCGCTACACGGCGCGCGGCGGCGTGCTCATCGGCTGCCGCCGCGCGGGCGCCGACGCGCTGCGCATCGAGGTGTGGGACACCGGCCCCGGCATTCCACCCACCGAGCAGGAGCAGGTGTTCTGGGAGTTCCACCAGCTCGGCAACCCCGAGCGCGACCGCACCAAGGGGCTGGGCCTGGGCCTGGCCATCGTGCGCCGCACGGCCGCGCTGCTGGGCCATCCGCTGGCGCTGCGCTCGCGCGTGGGCCGGGGCACGGTGTTCTCGGTGACGGTGCCACTGGCGCGCCAGGCGCTGCCCGCGCCCGAGGCGCCGCCCGCGCCGCTGCCGGCCGACACCGGCCGCTTGGTGCTCGTGGCCGAGGACGACGGCGAAAGCCGCCTGGGCCTGCAGCTGCTGCTCGAAAGCTGGGGCCTGCGGGTGATCGCGGCCGAAGGCGGCGACGAGTTGCTGGCACTCGCCGCGCGCCAGCCCGGCAAGCCGGCGCTGATCGTCAGCGACTACCGCCTGCGCGCGGGCGAGACCGGCATCGACGTGGTCGACCGCCTGCACGAGGAATACAACGACGATGGCATTCCCGCGCTGATCGTGAGCGGCGACACCGATCCGCGCCGCCTGAGCGACGTGGCGGCGCGCGGCTGGCAGATGCTGCACAAGCCGGTGGACCCGGCGCAGCTGCAGGCGACGGTGTCGCAGCTGATCGCGCCCTAGAAGCCGCGCACGGCCAGGCGACTCCCCCGCATCGGCTGCTGCTGCGTGGAGCAGTGCACGGCGCCACCGCCCAGCGAGATCGCATCGATGGGCAGCAGTTCGACGCGGCGGCCCGGGAACGCACGCGCGAACACCTCGCGCGCCTGCGCATCGCGCGGCACGCCGAAGGCGGTCGAGATCACCGCGCCGTTGACGAGGATGTAGTTCGAATAGAGGTCGCAGAAGCGCGCGCTGCCGTAGCTGTGCACGTCGCGCGGCACGGGCAGGTCCAGGATCTCGAAGCGACGGCCGCACGCGTCGGTCGCCAGTTCGAGCGCGCGGCGGTTCTCCTGCATCGCGCGAAAGTAGTCGCCCTGGTCGGGGTCGGCCGCATTGAAAAGAATGCGGGCCGGCGCCATGAACGACGCGATGCCGTCGATGTGGCCGTCGGTCTCCACCTCGGCCGCATGGCCCGGCAGCCAGACGATCTTGTGCACACCGAGCATGCGCCGCAGCTCGGCCTCGATCTCCGCTTTGCGCAGGCCCGGGTTGCGGTTGGGGTGCAGCAGGCAGCTCTCGGTGGTGAGCAGCGTGCCCTGCCCGTCCACGTAGAAGGCGCCGCCTTCGAGCACCATGTCCGAACGCACCAGCGGCACGCCGGCCAGCGCGGCGATGTCCGCGGCGGCGCGCTGGCAGCCGTCATGCGGGTGGTACTTCTCGCCCCATGCGTTGAAGCGGAAGCCCGCCGCCGTTTGGCTGACATGGTGTTCGTCGACGAGGAAGATCGGACCGCAGTCGCGCAGCCAGTTGTCTTCGGCCGCGATGGGCACCACGCGCACCTGCGGGCCGCAGGCCGCGCGAGCCGCGTCGGCCAGCGGTGCGTGCGCGGCCACGATGCAGCGCTGGTAGCGCGCGATGGTGCGCGCCAGCAGGCCGAACGCGCGGCAGACCGCGTCGTAGTGCGCGCCCCACAGGGTTTCGCGGTGGTCGAGCACCGGCCAGCCCAGCCAGGTGGCGGCCATCGGCTCCCATTCGGCGGGCATGCGCAGGCCGGCGCGGCGAGCGTCGAAATCGTTGGAAATCAAAGGGTCCTTCAGAAGAAATTGCAGGGACGCTCACTCTGACTTGAATTCCTTCGATGAAAAAGCGACATTTCTTGGCTGAATTCATCGACCCCATTCATATGTCAAACACCCGCTTGCCCTCTTTCAAGTTCCTCATCGGCTTCGAGGCGGCGGCGCGCCTGGGCAATTACTCGCGCGCGGCGGAAGAGCTGTTCGTCTCGCAGTCCGCCGTGAGCCACCAGATCTCGCAGCTGGAGCAGCAGGTCGGCCAGCCGCTGTTCCGGCGCAAGGGGCGCGGCGTGGAGCTGACGGTGGCGGGCAGCCTGCTGCTGGACAGCGTGGGCAAGTCGCTCGAGCACATCCGCAACGGGCTGGCCCGCATCGAGACCTACATGGACGATCGGCTCGTCACGCTGGTGTGCCCCGCACCCGTGGCCAGTGGCTGGCTGCAGCCGCGTGTCGACCGGCTGCTGCAGGCGCACCCGGACCTGTGCCCGATCATCTCGGTCGACGAGAGCGCGCGCTTCATCGACGAGCTCGACGTGGACATCGCCATCACCCGCGCGCCGCTGCGGCAAGAGGGTGTGTTCGAAGTGCCGCTGCTCACCGACGAGCTCGTGGCCGTGGGGCCGCCCACACAGGAAGAGGAAGACAACCTCGGCCTGCTGTGCCTCGAAGAAGACCTCACGAGCGACCGCATCGGCCCCTTCATCCGCGCGCATTTCGGCGGCCTGCGCAAGGCCGCGATCTACGACGACCCGCGCCTGGTGCTCGACGCAGCCTTGCGCGGCCGGGGCATCGCGCTGGTGTCGCGGCTGCTGGCCGACGACGCCCTGCGCACGGGGCAATTGCGGCAGTGGCCGGACAGCCCGAGCCTGCCGCTGGGCACCCTCTGGATCGCGTGCGCCGAGGGCCCCTCACGCCTGCCGCTGGTGCGGGAGGTGTTCGACAGCCTGCGGCGGTTTGCGCAGGAAGACGCTGGCGATATGAGCCATATCGATCAATCCATTTAAAAGACATCAATTGTGTAGATAGATAGGCATCGACAGAATTCGGGGCTTCTTAGAACTTAGTAATAACCCTGATTCCAATGACAACGCGACGCACTCTCCTGGGCCTGGGCGGCCTGGGCCTTTTCGGTGGACTCGTGACCGCTTGCGGCGGCGGCGGTGGTGGGAGCGGCAGCGGCATGCTGCCGCCCTTCCCCGTGCCCATGCCGACCCCTTCGCCGGCACCCGCCCCGGCGCCCGCGTCCGGCTGGCGCATGCCCGACGAAGGCGACGCCCACCGCGCCGTGTGGATGGCTTTCGCGGCGCGCGAATCCATCTGGACGGCCGAGATGCGCCAGCCGGTGTTCCAGGCGCTGGCGCGCATCGCCAATGCCATCAGCGTCTACGAACCGGTCAAGATGCTGGTGAATCCCGCGGATGCTTCCACGGCCCGCCAACTGTGCGGCTCCAACGTGCACCTGATCGAACACGCCATCGACGACCTCTGGATGCGCGACACCGGCTGCGTCTTCGTGCGCAACGCCCGTGGCGAGCGCGCCGCCGTGAGCTTCAACTTCAACGGCTGGGGCAACCAGCAGGCCCATGCACGCGACGCCACGGTGGCCGCGCGCATGGCCGAACTCACGGGCGTGCCGCTGCTGCGCAGCAGCCTCGTGATGGAAGGCGGCGGCATCGAGGTCGATGGCCAGGGCACGGCGATCATCACGGAGAGCTGCGTGCTCAACAAGAACCGCAACCCGGGCGTCAGCAAGGCCGACGCAGAGGCCGAGCTCAAGCGCATGCTGGGGCTGGACAAGATCATCTGGCTGCCGGGCATTGCGGGCCGCGACATCACCGACGGCCACACCGACTTCTATGCGCGCTTTCTCAAGCCCGGCGTGGTCGTGGCGGCGCTGGACACCGACCCGAAATCGTACGACCACGCCGTGACGCACCGCCACCTGGAACTGCTGACCGGCGCCACCGACGCGCGCGGGCGCCCCTTGCAGATCGTCACGCTGAAGACGCCGAGCCAGGTGCGCCCCACCTTTGCACGCAAGGAATTCGCGGCCGGCTACGTCAACTTCTTCCTCACCGACAAGGCGGTGTTCCTGCCCGAGTTCGGCGACGCCGTGGCCGACAGCGCAGCCCGCGCGGCACTGGCCGCGCACCTGCCCAGCCACCAGATCGTGCAGCTGGACATCGACGCCATCGCCGCGGGCGGTGGCGGCATCCACTGCACGACGCAACAGGAACCGGCGTGATGCCGCGCCCCCTCCCCTGATTCCGGAGACCGACATGCACCTTCCCCTGACCCGCCGCCGCCTGCTGCACGGCATGGGCCTGGCCCCGCTGGCGTGGGCCACGTCGTCCATCGCCACCGCCGCGGCGCCCGACACCTGGCACATGCCCGACGAGGGCGACGCGCACCGCGCCACCTGGATGTCCTTCGGCCCCAGCGAACGGGTCTGGGGGCGGCGCCTGCTGAAGCCGGCGCGCGAACACCTGGCGCAGATCGCCCGCACCATCGCCGCCTTCGAGCCCGTGCACCTGCTGGTGCGCGAGCAGGAGCACGACCTGGCGGCGCGGCTGTGCGGCAACCGCGTGACGCTCGAGGTGCAGCCGGTGGACGACCTCTGGATGCGTGACACCGGCCCCGTGTTCGTGCGCAACGGCGCGGGCGAATGGGCCGGCGTCGACTTCAACTTCAACGGCTGGGGCAACAAGCAGTCGCATGCGCGCGACGCCGAAGTGGCCGAGTACGTGACCGACGCCGCCGAGGTGCAGCGCCTGCGCACGCGGCTCGTGCTCGAAGGCGGCGGCATCGAGGTCGACGGCGCGGGCACGGCGATCATCACCGAGAGCTGCGTGCTCAACGCCAACCGCAACCCCGGCCTGCGCAAGGAAGCCTGCGAGGCCGAACTCAAGCGCCTGCTGGGCCTGCGCAAGATCATCTGGCTGCCCGGCATCGCGGGCCGCGACATCACCGACGGCCACACCGATTTCTATGCGCGCTTTGCCGCACCGGGCGTGGTGGTCGCGGGCCTGGACGACGACCCCGATTCCTACGACCACGCCGTGACCCGGCGCCACCTGGAGATCCTGCGCCAGGCCACCGATGCACGCGGCCAGCGCCTGCGCGTGGAAGTGCTGCGCGGCCCGGAATCGGTGCGCAGCACCTACGAGTCGGACGAGTTCGCGGCGGGCTACATCAACTTCTATGTCTGCAACGGCGCCGTCATTGCGCCGCAGTTCGGCGATGCGCGCGCCGACGGCAACGCCCGTGCGCTGCTGCGCGAGCTGTTCCCCAAGCGGGAGGTGGTGCAGCTCGACATCGACGCCATTGCCGCGGGCGGCGGCGGCATCCACTGCACGACGCAGCAGCAGCCGCGCTGATGCGTTGGCCCTAGCGCGGGCGACCGAGCATGCCCGCGCGCCGCGCCGCGATCACGGCCTGCGTGCGGCTGGTCACGCCGAGCGCGCCGAAGATCGCCGAGATGTGCGCCTTGATCGTCTTCTCGCTGGTGGCCAGGCGCAGCGCGATCTCGGCGTTGCGCAGCCCTTCGCACAGGAGCTGCAGCACCTCGGCCTGCCGCGCCGTGAGCGTGCTCAGCACGTCGGTGGGCGTCGACAGCACGGGCAGCGACGCACCGCCCGCCGGCGAGGCCTGCACCACGTTCTGCTCGCCCGCCATGACGCGGCGCAGCGCGTCCATGAGCTGCTGGCTGTCGGCCGACTTGTGCACGAAGCCCTGCGCGCCGGCGTCGAGCGCGGTGTCGATGTCCTGCGGGTCTTCGGAGGCCGACAGCACCAGGATGCGCAGGCCGCCGCGCCGCCGGTGCAGCTCGGCCAGCAGGGCCGCGCCACCGAGGTCGGGCAGGTAGTAGTCGGTCATCACCGCGTCGAGCCGGGGCAAGGTGGCGAGCGCCTCGAGCGCTTCGGCGCCGTTGCGGGCCGTGGCGACGGTCATCGTCGGCTCGGCTTCGCGCAACGCGAGGAACAGGCCTTCGCGAAACATCGCGTGGTCGTCGATCAACAGGATGGTGGCGGGCATCCTTCGATTCTGGCGGCAACCGGCGTCGAACCCCACGGTTCCCCGTGGGTGCCGGAGGAAACCCGCCGGGTATCGCCCTCAGCGGTCGGCAGGCGGACGGCGCGCCGCGGACGTGCGCAAGCCCGGCCGCGGCGACACGCGCGATGCAGCACGACGGTGACGCAGCACGCGCGACCCTCGGCGCCCTGGCGGTGCCGACGGCGGTGTCTGCCGGTGGGCCTCGAACCGCGCTTCCTTCTGCTTCAGGTAGTGCATGAGCACGTGCGACACCATGTTCAGCCCGATGGTGCCGAACGCCGCCGGAAAGATGTACAGCGCGATCGACAGCTCCGACGAGAAGACGAGATCGTCCGCCAGCGAAGGCGTGGCCTGCGCCAGCCGCGCCAGCGCGCGCAGCAGGAAGATGTCCGCGCCCGCCAGCGCGATCAGCAGCAGGCCGAAGGCCAGCACGGTGGTCTTGGAGAACTCGCGCCGCACGAACAGCGTGACGAAGATCGCGGCGGGCAGCACCAGCGAGCACAGCACCAGCGCCCAGAAGCGGACCTCGGTGAATATCGTCGCGTCTGAAAGCAGGTGCATGGGCAGAGCGTTGAAGGGCGGGCGCCGGGTCGGCCGCTCCGAAGGCGCATTGGGCCACGGGCGGCGCGTTGCAATTTGTCCGCTGGGTGAAGCATCGGTAAAGCCCCCAAGGTACGTCCACGGCAGGGGAAACCCGTGGGGCCCGACCCCGGGGTCGCTGGCCACAATGCCGGTGCACGCATCGGCGCCTCGGCGCCCCCAACATCCAACGACAAGAAGGACCAGATGCCATGGCGGAATTCGACTACGTGATCGTGGGCGGCGGCTCGGGCGGCGCCACGCTGGCCTCGCGCCTGAGCGAGGACCCGTCGGTGACGGTCTGCCTCATCGAGGCCGGCGGCGACGGCCGCGGCATCCTCGTGCGGGCGCCGGCCGCCGTGGTGGCGATGCTCCCGGGGCGCCCGCGCATCAACAACTACGCCTACCAGACCGTGCCGCAGCCCGGCCTGAACGGGCGGCGCGGCTACCAGCCGCGTGGGCGCTGCCTGGGCGGCTCCAGCGCGATCAACGCCATGCTCTACGTGCGCGGCCACCGCGAGGACTACGACGACTGGGCGCGTTCAGGCTGCGCCGGCTGGAGCTTCGACGAGGTGCTGCCGCACTTCCTGCGCGCCGAAGGCAACCAGCGCGGCGCCAGCGCGCTGCACGGCGCCGACGGGCCGCTGCAGGTGTCGGAGCAGCAAAGCCCGCGCGCCATCACCGAGGCCTTCGTGCGCGCTGCCGCCGAGTGCGGCATTGCGCGCAACGACGACTTCAACGGTCCTGAGCAGGAAGGCGCGGGGCTCTACCAGGTCACGCAGTTCCACGGCGGCGCGAAGAACGGCGAGCGCTGCTCGGCCGCCGCGGCCTACCTGCACCCGGTGATGGACCAGCGCCCCAACCTCTCGGTAATGACCGGCACGCAGGCCCTGCGCGTGGTGCTCGAAGACCGGCGCGCGGTGGGCGTCGAGGTGCGGCGCGGCGGCAACGTCGAAACCATTCGCGCACGCCGCGAGGTGGCGCTGTGCGGCGGCGCCTTCAACTCGCCGCAGCTGCTGATGCTCTCGGGCATCGGCGACCCCGACGAGCTCGCGCGCCACGGCATCGAAGTGCGACATGCGCTGCGCGGCGTGGGGCAGAACCTGCAGGACCACTGCGACTTCATCGTCGCCTACAAGTCCAAGCAGACCGACATGTTCGGCATCGGCCCGGTCGGCGGGCTGCACCTGCTGAAGGCCATCGGCCAGTGGCGCCGCGACGGCACGGGCCTGGTCGCCACGCCCTTCGCGGAAGGCGGCGCCTTCATCAAGTCGTCGCCCGAGCTGCGCCGGCCCGACCTGCAGCTGCACTTCGTGATTGCGATCACCGACGACCATGCGCGCAAGCTGCACGCGGGCTTCGGCTTCTCGTGCCATGTGTGCGTGCTGCGCCCCAAGGGCCGGGGCGACGTGCGGCTGAACGACGCCAGCCCCGACTCGGCGCCGCGCATCGACCCACGCTTCCTGGCCGACCCGGAAGACATGGCGCTGCTGCTGCAGGGCGTGAAGAAGACGCGCGAGATCATGCGCGCGCCCGCGCTCGAAAAATACCGCCACCGCGAGGTCTACACCGCCGAGGCCCACACCGACGCGCAGCTCGAAGCGCACATCCGCGCGCGCGCCGACACCATCTACCACCCGGTGGGCACCTGCAAGATGGGTGTGGATGCGATGGCGGTGGTCGACCCGCAGCTGCGCGTGCACGGCATCGCGGGCCTGCGCGTGGTCGATGCCTCGGTGATGCCGACGCTGATCGGCGGCAACACCAACGCGCCGACGATCATGATCGCGGAGCGCGCGGCCGGCTGGATGCGCGGGCCCGCCTCCTTTGCGGCATCCGCTACGGCAGTGCCGTCGATGAGCCTCGCACCATGAGTTCGCCCGGCAGCAGCAGCTGACGCGGCGCCGCGTCGAGCCCGCGCAGGCGCTCGATGAGGCAGGTGGCCGCCGCGCGGCCGATCTCGTCGGTCGGCTGCGCCACGGTGCTCAGGCCCGGCCCGATGAGCGAGGCCCATTCGGGATCGTCGAAGCCCACGAAGCCCAGGTCGGCGCCGAAGCGCCAGTCCAGCCGCGCCATGGCCTGCGCCACGCGCAGCGTGACCACGGCATTGCCCGCGACCACCGCCGCGCGGCGACCGCGCTTGGCCCGCTGGCGCAGCGCGCGCAAGGCGTCGTCGAGCGCGTCGTTCTCGCCCTCGACCGATTCGAAGACCTCGCCCGCCACGCGCGGCTCGTGCGCCGCCACGCAAGCGCCGAAGGCGGCCGTGCGCTCGCGCCGCGAGCTCACACCCTTCTGCGGCTCGGTGACGTACAGCAGCTCGCGGTAGCCGCCTTCGACCAGGTGGCCGCAGGTGTCGCGCATGGCGGCGTGGTTGTCGAGCGAGACGAAATCGGTGTGCATGCCCGTGTGTCGGCGGTCGACCAGCACGGCGGGCTTGCCGTGCAGCGTGACCGCGTCGACCACGTTGCTGCCGCGCCCCAGCGTGTTGAGGATGAAGCCGTCGACCTGGTAGCCCGCGAGCGCATTGATGGCCTCGCGCTCGCGTTCGCTCTCGTTGCCGAGGTTGAACAGCATCACGAGGTAGCCGGCGTCCTGGCAGGCCTTTTCGGCGCCGCGCAGCACGGCCACCGAGTACGGGTTGGTGATGTCGGCCACGATCAGGCCGATGAGCCGCGAGCGGCCGTGGCTCAGCGCCTGTGCCATCGGGCTGGGCGAATACGCCAGCTTGGCGATGGCGGCCTCGACGCGCGCGGCGATGTCGGGGCTCAACAGCCGCTCGCGGTGGTTCAGGAAGCGCGAGACGGTGGCCTTGGAGACGCCCGCGGCTTCGGCGACGTCGGCGATGGTGGCGCGGCCTGTGGGCTTCATGTCAGGCGGCGGCGGTGTCGTAGGGGGCCGTGGGCTTCTGCCCGGCCAGCACCTGCAGCAGATTGGTCGTGGCCAGCGCGGCCATCGCATGGCGCGTCTCGTGCGTGGCCGAGCCGATGTGCGGCAGCGGCGTGACGCGCGGATGCGTGCGCAGCGGCGAGTTGGCCGGCAGCGGCTCCTTCGCGAACACGTCGAGGCCGGCGGCGCGCAAGTGACCGTGGTCGAGCGCGTCGAGCAGCGCGGCTTCGTTCACGGTGGCGCCACGGCCGCCGTTGATGAACGACGCGCCCGGCTTCATGCGCGCGAAGAAGGCGGCGTCGATCATGCCGCGCGTGGCGTCGGTCAGCGGCAGCATCGCGAGCACGATGTCGGCGCGCGCGAGCAAATCATCGAGCGGCGTGTGCGTGGCGCGGCCTTGCAGCTCGGGCGCCTGCGCGGCCAGGTCGACCGGGCGGCGCGCGTGGTACAGCACCGGCATGCCGAAGCCCAGCGCGGCGCGGCGCGCCACGGCCTGGCCGATCCGGCCGAAACCGAGGATGCCCAGCGTCTTGCCGTGCACGTCGGTGCCGAAGAATTCCTCGCCGATGTTCTTCGTCCAGCGGCCTTCGCGCACCATCGTCGACAACTCGACCACGCGGCGCTGCGTGGCCATGAGGATCGCGAACACCGTGTCGGCCACCGTCTCGGTGAGCACGTCGGGCGTGTGGCACAGCACGATGTGGCGCTTGTGCAGTTCGGCCAGCGGGTAGTTGTCGACGCCGACCGACACGCTCGAAATCACTTCGAGCTGCGGCGCTGCATCGAGCAGCGCGGCGTCGACGTTGTAGCTCGAACCGATCAGCCCGTGCGCGGTGGCAAGCGCAGCGGCAAAGGCCTCGGGCGCCTTGCGCGGATCGGCCACGGTGACGTGGTGCACCGCCTGCAGGCGCGCTAGTTGGTCTTCGGGCAGGGCCCGGAACACCAGCACGTTCTTTCTCGTCATCAGAGCCCCGCTTCTTCGAGTTGCGCCCGCGTCGGCAGGCCTTCGGTGTCGCCGAGCACCTGCACGGCGCGCGCGCCGATCCAGGCGCCGCGGCGCACCGCGTCGGGCACGCTGCGGCCTTCGAGCAACGCGCTCACCACGCCGGCCGCAAAGCCGTCGCCCGCGCCCACGGTGTCGATCACTTCCTTCACCGGGAAGCCGTCGACATGGCCGGTGCCGGCCACGTCGCTGTCGTAGTAGGCGCCGGCCGCGCCGAGCTTGACGACGACCAGCTTCGCGCCGCGTTCGCGGTAGAACTTCGCCACGTCTTCGGGCTTGTCGTGGCCGGTGAGCAGCAGGCCCTCTTCGATGCCGGGCAGCACCCAGTCGGCGCGCGAGGCGAGTTCGTTCACCCAGTGACGCATCGTTTCGGTGGACGACCACAGCGTGGGCCGCAGGTTGGTGTCGAACGAGATGGTGCGGCCGGCCGCGCGCATCACGTCCATCGACTTGAGCGCCGCCTGCAGGCTGGTCTCGGAGATGGCGGCGAACACGCCGGTGGCGTGCAGGTGGCGCGCCGAGCGCAGCCAGGCTTCGTCGACGTCAGCCGGGCCCATGTGGCTGGCAGCCGAACCCTTGCGGTGGTATTCGATCGGTGGGTCGCTGCCGTCGGTGACGCGGCCCTTGAACTGGAAGCCGGTGCGCTGCGTCGCGTCGGTGATCACGTGCGAGCAGTCGATGCCTTCGGCGCGCATCGCGGCCAGCAGCGCGCGGCCCATGGAGTCGGTGCCCAGGCGGCTGGCCCAGCCGACCTTCAGGCCCAGGCGCGACAGGCCGATGGCCACGTTGGTCTCGGCGCCGGCGGTGCGCTTGTGGAACGCCTCTGCGTCTTCCAGCGGGCCGGGCCGGTCGGCCACCAGCAGCAGCATGGCTTCGCCGAACAGCGCGACGTCGAAGGCGGTGGGTTGCGTCATGTGTGTGTTCCTACGCTCGTGCGGCGCGGATGAAGTCGATCTGCGTGCGGGTGACGGCCAGCAGGTCGTCGCCCACCAGAGGGTATTCGATGGCGTGGGGCACGTCGGCCGGCAAGGCGCGCAACACCGCGCGCCATGGCGCGACCGAGTCGCCCATCGGCACCGCCACCCACTTGTGCGGCAGGCGCTGCGCGCCCTTGCAATGCACGTAGCGCACGCGGTGGCCGAGCGTCTGCGCGGCCTGCAGCGGGCACTCGCCGAGCCAGTGCCAGTTGCCCATGTCGAAGGTCATTCCGAGCGGCACGCCGGCGCGGTCGGCCACGTCGAAGAAGGTCTGCAACGCGGCCAGCGTGCCGGCGCGCACCGTCTGGTCGTTCTCGATGAGCAGCTCGACGCGGGTCTCGGCCAGCGCCACCTTCAGGCCCCAGAGCGAACCGTGCGACGAAGCCTGGAAGTCGCCGATGGCCATCTTGAGCCGCTTCGCGCCCACGCGCGTGGCGGCGGCGATGCCGCGTTGCAGCGCGGCGCTGTCGAGCCAGCCGCCTTCGGCCCACAGGCCCTCGGGGCTGGAGTACACGGAAGCCAGGCCGTCGAGCGCGGGCAGTTCCGCATCGGCGTCACGCAGCATCTCGCCGCGCACTTCCACCGAATCGGCACCGGCCGCGCGCGAGAGTTGCGAGCACCAGAGCTGGCCGTGCCGCCCCACCTCGGCCGCACCGAAGGACGACAGAGAAATCAGGACTTCGAAGGCCATCAGTGGGCTTGGTGCGAGCTGAGAATTTGCCCGAGGAACTGGCGCGTGCGCTCGTCCTTGGGGTTGCGGAAGAACTCCTGCGGCGGCGCCTGCTCGACGATCTTGCCGTCGGCCATGAAGATCACGCGGTCGGCCACGCTGCGGGCAAAGCCCATCTCGTGCGTCACGCACAGCATGGTCATGCCGTCTTCGGCCAGGCCGATCATGGTGTCGAGCACTTCCTTGACCATCTCGGGGTCGAGCGCGGAGGTGGGCTCGTCGAACAGCATGATCTTGGGCGACATGCACAGCGCGCGCGCAATCGCCACGCGCTGCTGCTGGCCGCCCGAGAGCTGGCTCGGGTACTTCCTGGCCTGCTCGGGAATGCGCACGCGCGTGAGGTACTTCATGGCCACCTCTTCCGCCTGCGCCTTGGTCATGCCGCGCGAGCGCATCGGCGCCAGCGTGCAGTTTTCCAGAATGGTGAGGTGCGGGAACAGGTTGAACTGCTGGAACACCATGCCGACTTCGGCGCGCACCGCGTCCACGTTCTTGCCGCCGGCCGTGAGGTCGATGCCGTCGACCACGATGCGACCCTTTTGCACCGTCTCGAGCCGGTTGATGCAGCGGATGAGCGTGGACTTGCCCGAGCCCGAGGGCCCGCAGATCACGATGCGCTCGCCCTGGCGCACCGACAGGTCGATGCCGGTCAACACCTGGAATTCACCGTACCACTTGTTGACCGCTTCCATGCGGATGATCGATTCCGTCGTCATGCCAGGATTCCCTTCAAGCGCTTTCGCTTATTGCATCTTCGGCAGGTCGGCCTGCAGCCACTTTTGATAGAGCTTGTTCAGCTCACCGTTGGCGGTGTTCTTCTGCACGAATTCGTTCACGGCCTTGGTCAGCTCTTCCTGGCCCGGACGCATCGCGATGCCCATCGACTGCTGCACCAGCGTGAACTTGTTTTCGAAGGTGTTGGCCGGCACGCGCTTGGCAATCTGCGCAGCCACCGTGACCGAGCAACCGATGGCATCGACCTGGCCCGAGATCAGCGCCTGCATGGCCGAGGCGTCGTCGTCGAAGCGGCGGATTTCCGTGCCTTCGGGTGCGGCCTTGGTCACGGCCACGTCTTGCGTCGAGGCGCGGGCCACGCCCACGCGCAGGCCCTTCAGGTCGCCTGCCGCCTTGATGGAGGTCTTGGTCGCGCCGTACAGCACGATGGTCGCGGCCGCGTAGGGCTGCGAGAACTGCACCTGCTTGGCACGCTCGGGCGTCACGGCCAGCGAAGCCACCAGCAGGTCGACCTTGTTGGTCAACAGGAACGGAATGCGGTTCGGGCCGGTGACCGGCACGATGTTGGCCTTGACGCCCCAGTCTTTCGCCAGCAGCTTGGCCACGTCGGCGTCGTAGCCGTCGGGCTGGTTCTTGGCGTCGGTGGTGCCGTAGGGCGGGAAGTCGACCAGCATGCCGATGGTGATCTCGCCCTTCTTCTTGATGTCGGCCATGCTTTGTGCCGAAGCGAAGGGAGCGAACACGGTCAGCGCGGCGCCGAGGCCCAGGGCTGCGATGGCAGCGCGGCGGGTGGTGGTAACGGTCATTGGATGTGTCTCCTGAATAAAGAAAGGAAGCGACGAGAAAGAAAAAGCGAAAAGGGTCAACGTGCGAGCGCCTGGGCGCGCTTGCGCTCCATGCGCGCCGCCAGCAGCGACAGCGGCCAGCAGATCACGAAGTAGATGGCGGCCACCACCGAGAACACGATGAGCGGCTGGAAGGTGGCGTTGTTGACGATCTGTCCGGCGCGCGTGACCTCGACGAAACCGATGATGGCCGCGAGCGACGTGCCCTTGATGATCTGCACCAGGTAGCCCACCGTGGGCGCCAGCGCGATCTTGAAGGCCTGCGGCAGCACCACGTCGCGCATGCGCGCCACGTAGTGCAGGTTGAGCGCCTGCGCCGCCTCCCACTGGCCGCGCGGAATGGCCTGGATGCAGCCGCGCCAGATTTCGCCCAGGAAGGCCGCGCTGTTCAGCACCAGCGCCACGCCCGCGGCGACCCACGGGTTGATGTCCAGCCCCAGCACCGGCGCGCCGAAGAACACCAGGAACAGCTGCAGCAGCAGCGGCGTGCCCTGGAAGATCTGAATGAAGGTGGTCGACACGGCGCGCGCCCACGTCGATTCCGACGTGCGCATCAGCGCGATGAGCAGCCCCAGGATCGCGCCGCCCACGAAGGCGATGGCCGACAGCGCCAGCGTCCACTGGGCCGCTTCGAGGATGAAAAGGAATTCGGGAAAACCGAAGGTGCGCATGGTGTGTGCTCCGTCCGTCGTGGTCAGTCAGTTACCGGCGGTCCGGGTAGTTGAGCGTGCGCTTGTAGATCAGCTTGAACATGGCCGAGAAAGCCAGTGCCAGCGCGAGGTAGATGGCGGCCACGACGATGTAGATCTCGAAGCTGCGGAAGGTCTGCGACTGCAGGTTGGCGGCCACCGAGGTCAGGTCGTCGGCCGAGATGACCGAGACCACGGCCGAGCTCAGCATCAGCAAAATGAACTGGCTCGTGAGCGCGGGGTAGATGGCCTTCAGCGCGGGCTTGATGATCACGAAGCGGAAGATTTCCCAGGGCTTGAGGTTGAGCGCGCGGCCCGCCTCGATCTGGCCCTTGGGAATCGACTCGATGCCCGCGCGGATGATCTCCGTGGCGTAGGCGCCCAGGTTCACCACCATGGCCACCAGCGCGGCCGTCTGCGGCGACCAGCGCAGGCCGATGGCCGGCAGTGCGAAGAAGAAGAAAAACAGCTGCACGAGGAACGGCGTGTTGCGGATCACCTCGATGTAGGCATTGACGATGAAGCGCAGCCAGCCCGGCCCCGAGGTCTTGCCCCAGGCACAGAAGATGGCCACCACCAGCCCCAGCAAGGTGGCGGTGAGCGAGAGCTGCACAGTGATCCACGTGCCCTTGAGCAGCAGCGGCCAGGCGGCAAAGACGGCGTCGAATTGGAACTGGTAGTTCATGGCGGAGCGTGCACGGCCAGGCCGTGCGCAGACCCTGAAAGGAATGCTTGCAGCTTAAATGAAACCGGTTTCAGGCCTAGCTAGGGATTCCCCTAGGTGGGCGTTTTGCCCTACCCGCCTGCCTACACTGGCGCGATGCCGAACCCCCACGCGGACCCCACTTCTCCCCCGGCAGGCACCCCGGCCACCGGCCCCGTCGTGCAGCATTTCCGGCAGGCGCTGCTCTGGCCCTTGCGCCTGGTGCCGGCGCCCGGCGCGGCGCCCACGCACCACGGCCCCTGGCACGTGCTGCGCGACATGGGCGACGCCTCGCCCTGGCGCGAGGAGGTCGACGAATACACCGGCGAGAGCGGCCGCTTCCACGAGCGCCACTACAACGAGTTCGTGAGCTTCCTGCCCTACGTGCAACGCTTTTTGTACGGCGAAGGCCGATCGCGCGGCAGCACCGACGCCGCGGGCAGCGACGGCGATTCGCCGATGCGCGTGTTCCGCCGCCGCGACATCGCGGCCGTGCGGCTGGTGGCGCACCCCGGCGAGGCGCCCATCACCCTCGACGTGATTCACTGCGACCTGTACTTCTTCTTCGACATCGACGTGGTGCTGCTCAACCTCGAGGTCGGCACCGACCACCTGAGCCTGGCGCAGGCGCAGGACATCCTCTACCGCTTCGGCCGCGCCTACCCCTCGGGCTGGGAGCCCGACGGCGCCGCCCTGCACTGCATGGCCAGCGTCGAGTGGCTGGACGCCGACGGCCGCGTGCTCGCCGCCTCCGACGCGCAGCAGCGCGACGCCTTCCTGTCGCATGTGGCCCAGCACCGCGCACCGCGCATCGCCGCGCACTGGGCCTACCTGATGCAGCCGCTGGTGAGCGACCATTCGGACGATCCCGGCGTGCTGCGCTACCGCCAGATCGAGTACTACCGCATGCCGGTGATGGCCTACCTGTCGCTGGACGATCCACGCCGCCTCACGCGCGACGACTTCGTGCGGCTCGCGCTCGTCACCGGCGCGGGCGGCGCCGACGCCCACCTGCCCTATGCCGAGCACCACCTGGCCGACTTCGAGCACACCTACTGCTACGACCGCTTCTGGGTGAACACGGGCGCGGCGCCCAACACGCGCTACCTGTGCAACGGCCACGCCCTCGTCGTGGTGGGCGACGCGCGCTCCGAGTTCTTCTGCTGCCGCGACCGCGGCGTGCTCGCGCAGTTCAGGCACCAGCACTTCCTGCTGTTCCTCATCGCGCATTTCCAGAAGGCCTCGCTGCTGATGTTCTCGGACCAGCTGGTCGAGGCGCTCAAGAAGCTCGACATCCGCAGCACGCCGAGCGTGAAGCAGTTCAAGCGCGCCATCCGCGCGAGCTTCGAGCGCTTTCTTCGCTTCACGCACCGCTATTGGTTCCACGAGATTTCGGAGCAGGCGCAGGTGCGCGCGCTCTCGCACATGTGCGCCGCGCACCTCGGGCTCGACCCGCTGTACGACGAGGTCAAGGCGCGCATCGCCGACATGAACACCTACCTCGATGCCGACAGCCTGCGCCGGCAGGCCAGCACCGTGGTGCGGCTCACGGTGGTCACGCTGTTCGGCCTCATCGGCACCGTCACCACCGGCTTCCTCGGCATGAACCTGCTGGCCGAAGCCGACGCGCCGCTGTGGCGCAAGGCGATCTGGTTCGGCGTGGTGTTCGTGTTCACCACCTGGCTCACGATCTACACGATGGTGAAGTCGCAGCGGCTGTCGGACTTCATCGATGCGCTGTCGAACGACAGGCTGAGTTTCAGGGGCAAGCTGGCGGCGTTGGCGCGGGTGTGGCGGGCGGGGACGGACTGAAGGTTTGGTTCAGGGCGACGCTCACGC
>NZ_JBWKYF010000071.1:0-36670 GCF_059423605.1 Variovorax sp. GW460-12-1-14-LB1 | reverse complement strand
GGCTTCGGCGGGGGAGGTCATGTCGTCCTCATCTTAGGTGGCGGCCTCGGTGGCCGGGTAAACCCGTGGTTTGGTGATTACGCAATGCGTATGATAATTACGCAATACACAATTTCTACCCCGGAGACACCCCGATGAAGATGCACTTCGCCCGCGGCCTTGCGGTCCTGTCCCTGGCTGCCCTGGCCACTGCCGCCAGCGCCCAGACCGCTTTCCCCGCCAAGCCGATCCGCTGGCTCGTGCCCTACGCCGCGGGCGGCGGCTCCGACTTCCTCGCGCGCACCGTCGCCCAGACGCTGTCGACCCAGGTCGGCCAGCCGGTGCTGGTGGACAACAAGCCGGGTGGCAACACCGCGCTGGCCGCCGCCGAAACCGCGCGCGCCCCGGCCGACGGCTACACCGTGCTCTCGGCCGACAACGGCACGCTGGTGTTCAACCCGGCGCTGTACAAGTCGCTGAGCTACAGCCCCAGGAAGGACCTGGCGCCCGTCACGCTGATGGGCAAGTTCCCCATGATCCTGGTGGTCGGCGCCAACTCGGGCTTTGCCTCCGCCAAGGACTTCATCGCGCAGGCCAAGGCCAAGCCGGGCGGCATCAACTACGCCTCGGCCGGCGCGGGCAGTCCGCACCACCTGGCGATGGAACTGCTGAAGGTCGAGGCCAAGCTCTTCATGGTCCACGTGCCGTACCGCGGCGCAGCGCCCGCGCTGGCCGACGTGGTCGGCGGGCAGCTGCCGGCCATGATGGTCGACATGGCCGCCGGCGCCGGCTTCATCAAGGGCGGCAAGGTGCGCGCGCTGGCCGTGGCCAACCCCACGCGCCTGCCGCAGCTGCCCGACGTGCCCACCTTCGCCGAGCTCGGCTACAAGAACGTCGAGGCCGCCGCGCTGGTCGGCGTGGTGGTGCCCGCGGCCACGCCGGCCGACGTGGTGAACACGCTCAACCGCCAACTGGTGGCCGCCATCCACGAGCCCTCGGTGAACAAGCGCATGGTCGACTTCGGCGTCGAGCCCGTGGGCAACACGCCCGCGCAGTACACCGAGCTGCTCAAGGCCGAGACCGCGCGCTGGCACAAGCTGATCCGCGACCTGAAGATCACGCTCGACTGAGTCTGCTGCCATGTCCGATACCGCCATGCCTTCGCGCACCTCCGGTTGCCCCGTCGCGCACGGGGCGCTCTCCGCCGAGCGCACGCCCACCGGCTGCCCCGTGAGCCAGCGCGCCGCCGAGTTCGATCCCTTCGAGGACGGCTACCAGCAAGACCCGCCCGAGTACGTGCGCTGGGCCCGCGAGCAGGAGCCGATCTTCTACAGCCCCAAGCTGGGCTACTGGGTGATCACGCGCTACGACGACATCAAGGCGGTGTTCCGCGACAACCTCACCTTCAGCCCGTCGAACGCGCTGGAGAAGATCACGCCCACGGGTGAAGAAGCCAACGCCGTGCTCGCAAGCTACGGCTTTGCGCTCAACCGCACGCTGGTGAACGAGGACGAGCCGGCCCACATGCCGCGCCGCCGCGCGCTCATGGACCCGTTCACGCCCGAGGCGCTGAAACACCACGAGCCGCTGGTGCGCGAACTGGCGCGCAGCTATGTCGACCGCTTCATTGACGACGGCCGCGCCGACCTCGTCGACCAGATGCTGTGGGAAATCCCGCTCACCGTGGCGCTGCACTTTCTCGGCGTGCCCGAGGAAGACATGGACACGCTGCGCAAATATTCCATCGCGCACACCGTCAACACCTGGGGCCGCCCCAAGCCCGAAGAGCAGGTGGCCGTGGCGCATGCCGTCGGCAACTTCTGGCAGTACGCCGGCAAGGTGCTCGACAAGATGCGCCAGGACCCCGACGCACCGGGCTGGATGCAATACGGCATCCGCAAGCAGATGCAGCACCCCGAGGTCGTCACCGACTCGTACCTGCACTCGATGATGATGGCCGGCATCGTGGCCGCGCACGAGACCACCGCCAACGCCACCGCCAACGCGGTGAAGCTGCTGCTGCAGCACCCGCAGGTGTGGCAGGAGCTGTGCGACGACCCGGGCCTCATTCCCAACGCGGTGGAAGAGTGCCTGCGCCACAACGGCTCGGTGGCCGCCTGGCGCCGGCTCGTCACCAAGGACACGCAGGTCGGCGGCGTCGACCTGCCGGCGGGCTCGCGCCTCTTGATCGTCACCTCGTCGGCCAACCACGACGAAGGCCACTTCGCCGATGCCGACCTGTTCGACATCCGCCGCGACAACGCCAGCGACCACCTGACCTTCGGCTACGGCTCGCACCAGTGCATGGGCAAGAACCTGGCGCGCATGGAGATGCAGATCTTCCTGGAGGAGTTCACGCGCCGCTTGCCGCACATGCGCCTGTCGGAGCAACGCTTCAGCTACGTGCCCAACACCTCGTTCCGCGGCCCCGAGCACCTGTGGGTCGAATGGGACCCGCGCGCCAACCCGGAGCGCGCCAACGCCGGCCTGCGCGACGTGCAGGTGCCCGTGCGCATCGGGGAGCCGTCGGCGCACGCCATCGCGCGGCCCGTGGTGGTCGAGCGCGTGACGCCGGTGGCCGACGGCGTCGTGCGGCTGCGCCTGGTGTCGCCCGACGGCAAGCCGCTGCCGCGCTGGACGCCGGGCTCGCACATCGACGTGGAATGCGGCTCACCCGAGCTGTCGCGCCAGTACTCGCTGTGCGGCGACCCCGACGAAGCCCACGCGCTGGAGATCGCCGTGCTGCACGAGCCCGAAGGCCGTGGCGGTTCGGCCTGGGTGCATGCGAACGTGAAGGTGGGCGACCGCCTGCGCATCCGCGGCCCGCGCAACCACTTCCGGCTCGACGAGTCGCTGCCGAAGGCGATCTTCATCGCCGGCGGCATCGGCATCACGCCCGTGAGCGCGATGGCGCGCCGCGCCAAGGCGCTGGGCATGGACTACGAACTGCACTACAGCGGCCGCAGCCGCGCGAGCATGGCCTTCGTCGACGAACTGGCCGCGCTGCACGGCGGGCGCCTGCACGTGCATGCCGCCGACGAAGGCCGGCGCAACGACCTGCACGCGCTGCTGGCCACGCCCGTGCCCGGCGCGCAGGTGTATGCCTGCGGCCCGCTGCGCATGCTCGAAGCGCTCGAAGACTGCTGCGCCGCATGGCCCGAGGGCGCGCTGCGCGTGGAGCATTTCGAATCGACGCTGGCCACGCTCGACCCGTCGAAGGAACATGCCTTCGAGGTGGAGCTGAAAGACTCCGGCCTCGTGATCACCGTGCCGCCCGACCAGACCCTACTGACGGCCCTGCGCGCGGCCAACGTCGACGTGCAGAGCGACTGCGAGGAAGGCCTGTGCGGTTCGTGCGAAGTGCGCGTGCTGGCCGGCAAGGTCGATCACCGCGACGTGGTGCTCACGCGCAGCGAGCGCGATGCGAACACGAAGATGATGGCCTGCTGTTCGCGTGCGTGCGAAGGGCGGCTGGTGCTCGAGCTTTGAGGCTTTTCGCCGCGCATTGATTCATCGCAAGTGTTTCGCGGCACGCCCACCGCACAGTGGGGCGTGCCGAATCGGCACCTCAACGAAGGAACCATGTGATGAAGACGAGAACCACCGCGGCCCTGCTTTTCACGGCGCTGCTCGCCGGCCCCGTGCTGGCCGCCACCTGCGACATCGAGATCGAAGGCAACGACGCGATGCAGTTCAACAAGAGCGCCATCGCGGTGCCGGCCAGCTGCAAGCAGTTCACCGTGAAGCTCAAGCACGTCGGCAAGCTGCCCAAGGCCGCGATGGGCCACAACTGGGTGCTGAGCAAGGCGGCCGACGCGCAGGGCGTGGCGGCGGACGGCATCGGCGCGGGGCTGGACAAGGCCTATGTGAAGCCGGGCGATGCCCGCGTCATCGCGCATTCGAAGGTCATCGGCGGCGGCGAGACCGATGCCGTGAGCTTCGACGTGAGCAAGCTCAAGGCGGGAGACAGCTATGCGTGGTTCTGCTCGTTCCCGGGGCACGCGTCGCTCATGAAGGGCACGCTGGCGCTGGTCAAGTAGGCGCCGCGCCGCCCAAGGGCATCCGCAAAACCACCTGCGTCTCGCCGGGGCGCGACTGCAGCTGCAACTGCGCGCCCAGGCGGCGTGCCCGCGCCCGCAGGTTGCGCAGCCCCGCGCCGCCGCTCACGCCATCCACCGCGAAGCCGCGGCCGTCGTCGCGCACGCTGAGCTGCAGTTCGGCGCCCGCGCGTGCCACCGTCACGTCCACGCGCCGGCCCGCGCTGTGCTTGAGCACGTTGGTCAGCGCCTCCTGCAGGAAGCGCATCAGGTCCAGGCTCTGCGAGGGCGCGAGCTCCAGCGTGTCGATGCCCGAGACCTTCCAGCGGCAGTCGATGCCGTTGGCGTCCAGCAGCTGTGCGCTGCGGTAGCGCAGCGGCGCCAGCAGCTCGCCGAGCGCGCGCGCGCCGTCGTCGCGGCCGGTGGCGTCGATGATCAGCCGCAGGTCGTCGCGCAGGCTCTTGAGCATGGCCAGCAGCTGCGGCGCGCTGAGGTGCTCGGGCGTGCGCTCCAGCGTCGCGATGCTGCCCACCAGCATGCCGCCCAGGCCGTCGTGCAGGTCGCTCACCAGCGCCACGCGCTCGCCGATGCGCGCGTGCGCGAGCTCCAGCGCGTGCTGCTGCGCGAGCGTGGACGCGAGCTCCGCCTTGGCGGCGTTCACTTCCTCGATCAGCTCGGTGTTGAAGTTCTCGATGCGCCGCAGGCTCTGCACGAAGCGCCCGGCCTGCGTCAGCGCCATGCCCAAGAGCAGCACGTACGAGGACATGGTCGTGTAGTAGATGTTGCTGTCGATCACCTGCGTGAACACCAGCAGGTCGTGCGCGCCCGTGAGCGCCGACACCGCCATGAACGGCGCGAGCGAGCGCATCGGGCTGCCCCGGTGGCGCAGCGCATGGAAGATGCCGCTGCTGTTCACCCCGATGATCGTGAGCCGCCCACCAGCGTCCAGATCGCGCGGTGCGTGGGCAGGTTGGCGGTGCCCGCGAACCACAGGTCGAGCACGCCCACGGCCGCCACCGCGAACGCCGCGATCTCCAGGCGCGGCAGGCGCCGCCCGGCGAAGCGCAGCACGAACACGCCGTACGACACGCTGAAGAACAGCAGCAGCGAGGTGTTCAGCGCCTGCCAGCTGTGGTTGCTGGCAAAGGGCCACGGGCTGGTGGCGATCTGGTTGTAGCCGAACAGCAGCCACAGCACCGACATCGCCGCGAACCAGCCGTAGGCCGTCTCGCGCCGGCGCAGCAGCCACCACGCCGCGAAGAAGGCCGACACCGCCGCGCTGGTCGCCAGGCCGAACACCTGCAGGTCGCGTCGCATGAGCTGCTCGCGGTCGAACTCCGCCTGCAGGGCGGCGGGCGTGCCCAGGCTCACCGGCCCCAGCCCGGCCTGGTAGGCCGACAGGCCCGACACGCGCACCAGCAGCGTGTTGGTGCCGGCGCGCAGCTGCGGCGCGGCCAGCAGCCAGTAGCGCGACGAGTTCCACGCGCGCGTGAGCGGCTCGACCAGGCTGCGGTCGCGCCAGATCGTCGTGCCGTTGAGCGAGACCTCGCCGGCCATGTTCAGGTAGTGCAGCAGCAGCCCGGTTTCGGTCACCGGCGCGGGCTGCTCCCAGGTCAGCCGGTACCAGACCACGCCGTCGAAACCGGGCCAGCGCGTGGCCCAGCTGTCGGGCAGGGCGACGGGCGTCCAGCCGTCGGCGGGCGGCGTCGTGTCGTCCCAGCCGGTGCCGCGTGCGGCTTCGGCGCGCAGTTCAGGAACCACCGGTGTTTGTGCGTGTGCGCTGCCCGTCGGGAGCAGCAGCCACAGGGCCCACAGCAGCAGGCCCGCAAGGAGCCTCAGCGCAGCAAGCCCTGCCTTCGGCCCTGGTAGACCGCCTCGGTGCGCGAGTTGACGGCCAGCTTGCGGTAGATGTTCTTGGTGTGGCATTCCACGGTGAGTCTGGAGATCGACAGCGCCTCCGCCATGTCGCGGTTGCTCATCCCTTGCGACACGAGCTCGAGGATTTTGCGCTCGCGCGGCGTCAGCATGACGGGCGTGGTGGCCGGCGTCAGCGACGGGTCGTCGGGCGGCGAGGGCAGGCCGGGCAGCTGGGTCGCGACCCAGCCGAGGATGCGGCGGGCGATGGCCGGGTCGATCGGTGCGCCGCCTTGCTCGATGCTGCGCAGCGCGATGCTGAGCTCGAGGTCGTCGCGTTCCTTCAGCAGGTAGCCGATGGCGCCGGCACGCAGCGCCGCGAAGATCACGGCCTCGGTGCGCCAGGCCGAGATCACCACGGCGGGCACCAGCCGGTGGTGCACGTGCATCCACTCGATCAGGTCGACGCCGCTGCCGTCGGGCAGGCCGATGTCGACCAGCGCCACGCCGAAATGCTGCTGCTCCAGCAGCGAGCGGGCCGAGGTCAGGCTGTCGGCCCAGGCGATCTGGGGCTCGTCGCATCCGAGCGTCGACAGCACGTACGCCAGGCGCTCGCGCATCGCCGGATCGTCTTCGACCACCAGCGCGGGGCTCAGCGAGACCACTTCAACGTCTTCCAGGAGAGGGGCAGACATAGGACGACATTTTTGAGCCGTGGTGTACGTGGTGCAACGTTTTTTCTTAAATGAAACGACTGTTTCTAAAGTTCCTATTTGTATCTTGATGTTAATTCAAAGCGACCACAACCCTAATCGAGGATGACCCCTCCGCTCAGGTTGACTATTGCCCCGGTCATGGCCCCGGCCAGCGGCGAGGCCAGGAACACTGCGGTGCCCGCGAGCTGCTCCAGCGAGGGCAGGCGTTCGACCAGCAGCCCCTCGGGCCGTGCTGCCAGCATCTGCTCGACCGTGAGGCCCATGTGCTCGGCCGCCGGGCGAAACACCTCGCCGCTGTGCGAGCCCGCGGCCACCGCCTCGGGAATCGCGTGCGAGCGGATGCAGGCCGTGCGGATGCGAAAGATCGCCAGCTCGCCCGCCATGTGACGCGCGAGCCCCTCCACGCCGGCGCAGGCCACGGCATGTCCGAGGTACCCGGGGCCGGGTAGGCGCGAGGCGGGCGTCGAGACCGACAGGATCACGCCGCCGCCGCGTGCCGCCATGTGCGGCGCCACAGCCTTGGCGGTGAGGAAGTTGGCACGCGTGTAGGCGTGGATGGGGAGGAAGAAGTCCTCTAGCGACAGCTCGGCCAGCGGCCGGCCCTGCACGTGGAAGACGCCGACGGCGTTGAACGCGAGGTCGATGCCACCGGCCTGCTCGGCCACCTCGGCCGCGTGGCGCAGCATCGCGGCCTCGTCCAGCGCATCGACCACCGCGGCCTGCGCGTGGCCGCCGGTTTGCGCGATGTCTCGCACCACCGCATCGAGCTTGTCGCGGCTGCGGCCGGTGATGAACACGCGGGCGCCTTCGCGCGCAAAGGCGCGGGCGACGGCGCCGCCGAGGGCACCGCTGCCGCCGTGGATCACGGCGCAGCGGTCTTGCAAAGAGGGGGCATTCGAGGGCATGGACGTTTCTCCTTGGAGGGGGTGGCGACCCGCGACATGCGGGCGCTCGTTCCAAGGACGGCGCAGGCCCAGCTGATCCGACAGCGCAGTGGGATTTTTTTCAGACCTGCGGAATGCGCGGCGCGATCACGCCCGGGTCGTACCAGGTCACCGGGCGGATCTCGAACACGCCGCCCTCGAAGTCCAGCCGCCGCGCCGCATGCCGCGCGTCTTCGAGCGACTCGCACTCGACGATGTAGATGCCCATCAACTGCTCCTTCGTCTCGGCGAAGGGCCCGTCGGTCACCAGCGGATGCGCGGCGCCAGCGTGCCGCACGGTGGTGGCGGTGTCGGGCATCAGGCGCAGCACGGTGCCGAGCCGGCCGGCGGCCTGCAGCTCGTCGCGCAGGTCGGTGTGGCGCTCGAGCATCTCGTCTTCGACCTCGGGCGCCCAGCCGGCCGCCGCAGCTTCGGAACCGTAGATCAGGATGGAATAGAGCATCGTGCGTCCTTTGCTTGAAGGGAGTCGGAAGAGGCGCCCGCACCGAGACGGTCGAGCAGCAGGCGGATGTGCGCGGCCTCGGCGGCGGTGCGGGCCAATGCGAGCGCGTCGGCGAAGGCGCGGCGCGCCTCGTCGGCGCGGCCCAGCTGCATCAGCAGCCCGCCGCGCAGGCCGTGGAAGTGGAAGTACGCCGACAGCGGAACCGCCAGCGTGTCGACCATCGCCAATGCCGCCTCGGGCCCGCGCACCTTGGCCACGGCCACCGCGCGGTTGAGCGTCACCACGGGCGAGGGCTGCAGCTTTTCGAGCCCGGCGTAGAGCCGGTCGATCTCGGCCCAGTCGGTGTCGGTCGCGCGCGTCGCCCGTGCGTGCGTGGCCGCGATGGCCGCCTGCAGCTGGTACGGCCCGATGCGGCGCTGGCGCAGCGCGGTGTCGAGCAGGGCCAGGCCTTCGTCGATTGCCGCGCGGTGCCAGCGCGTGCGGTCCTGGTCTTCGAGCAGCACGACCATGCCGCCTGCGTCGAGCCGCGCATCGGCGCGCGCGTGCTGCAACAGCAGCAGGGCGCACAGGCCGGCGGTCTCGGGCTCGTCGGGGAACAGCTCGCACAGCAGGCGCGCGAGCCGGATCGCCTCTTCGCACAGCGCCACGCGCACATGGGCCGTGCCGCCGCTGGCCGCGTAGCCTTCGTTGAACAGCAGGTAGACCACCGCGCCCACGGCCGCCAGCCGCTCGCCGCGTTCGCGCACACCGGGCGCATCGAAGGGCAGGCCGGCCGCGGCCACGCGCTGCTTGGCACGCGTGATGCGCTGCTCCATGGCGCGCTCGCCGACCAGGAAGGCGCGCGCGATCTCCGCCATCGACAGCCCCGAGACGATGCGCAGCGCCAGCGCGATCTGCTGCGCGAGCGGCAGCGCGGGGTGGCAGCAGACGAACAGCAGGCGCAGCACGTCGTCGCGGTAGTGCGACTGGTCGAGCTGTTCGGCGAGGTCGGGGTCGAGGGCCATGTCCGCGTCGCCGTCATCGGCTTCGGGCAGCGGATCGTGCCGGTCGCGCCGCCGCAGTTCGTCGAGCGCCGCGTTGCGCCCCACGAGGATCAGCCACGCCAGCGGATCGTCGGGCGGCCCGTGCTCGGGCCAGTGCCGCAGCGCGCGCAGGCCGGCTTCCTGAAAACCTTCCTCGGCCGTGTCCAGGTCGCGGAAGTAACGCAGCAGCGCCGCCACCGCGCGCGGACGCGCGGCGGTCAGCGTGGTGGCGATCCAGCTCAGCTCGGTGGTGGTCATCGTCGGCGCGGTCGTGTCGCTTCGAAGAAGGTCGGTTCAACCCCAAGGACGCGCCAGTATGCGGCGGGCCGACAGCAGCGCGCAAAAAAAGTCCGCGTGGACAATGCGGCGCATGCCCGATCTCCACGCCCTGACCCGGCAGTTTCCGCACCCCGGCCGGCTCGACGCCATCCTGCTGCGCCCCGCGCGGCGCACGCCTGTCGCGTCGGTGCAGGAGGTGCTGGCCATCGAAGCGCTGGGCCTGGCCGGCGACCGCAGCAGTGCCGGGCGCGGCGGTGGCAAGCGGCAGGTCACGCTGATCCAGGCGGAGCACCTGCCGGTTGTCGCGGCGCTCGCGCAGCGCGTGGAAGGTGTCGACGCCGGCCTGCTGCGCCGCAACCTCGTCGTGTCGGGCCTCAACCTGCTGGCAGCGCGCTCGCTGTTTCGCGACCAGCCGCTGGTGCTGGCGCTCGGGCCCGAGGTGCTGCTCGAGATCACCGGGCCCTGCGAGCCCTGCTCGCGCATGGAAGAGCTGCTCGGCGCCGGTGGCTACAACGCCATGCGCGGGCATGGCGGCGTGACGGCGCGGGTGCTGCGTGGCGGTGTGCTGCGCGTCGGCGACGCGGTCGCCTGCCGCACCGCCTGAACACCACCTACATCAGGTTGCGCAGCGAGGCCTCGATGGCCGCCGCCGTGGCCAGCGGCTTTTCCATCGGGAACAGGTGGCTGCCGTCGAGCATCGTGATGCGGCCCTTGGTGACCTGCTCGGTCATCGCCATGCCCACCTGCTTCATCTCGACCGACTGGCGCCCGCCGATGAAGGCCGCCTTGCACTTGAGCGGATGGCGGCGCAGCAGCGCGCCCAGCGTGTGGGGCAGGGTGTTGTAGATGGCGGTTTCCACGTCGCGATCGAAGCTCAGCGAGCGCGTGTCTTCGCTGTCGAAGGTGCCGTGGTCGATGTAGTCGTGCAGCACCTGCTCGTCCCACTTCGCGAACGCCTTCTTGCTGCGGAAGTGCTCGAACACCGCTTCGCGGTGCTCCCAGCTGTTCTTGCGCTTGCGGCTCACGGCGCCGGGCGAAATGCTCTTCATGAGCGGCGTGCGCTTGACCACGTTGAGCGTGTTCGCGCGCCAGCCGCCAAGGATCGGTGAATCGATCAGCAGCACGCCGCGCGCCAGCTCGGGATGGCGCGCCGCGCACATCAGGCTCAGGAAGCCGCCCAGCGAATGGCCGATGAGGAACACCGGGCCGCCCGCGCGATCGGCGCGCAGCTTGGCGAAGTCCGCCAGCTGCTGCACCAGGTGCGGCCAGTTGTCGGTGACGGGGTACTTCGGGTCGTGCCCGAATTTCTCGATGGCGTCGACCTCGAAGCCCCGGTTGCGAAGGCTGTCGAGAACGACGCGGTAGGTGCTCGCCGGAAAGCTGTTGCCGTGCGAAAAGATGACAGGAGGCACGGACAGATTCAGATGAGCTTTTCGTCGGGGGTCGAGATCTTGCGCAGCGGGCTGTGGCGCGTGGCCGGCATCCGCAGCGGGTGTTCGGTGGCGCTGTCGTCCCACACCGGGTCTTCGATGCTGTCGAACACCTCGCGCAGCTTCTGGCCCCAGCTGTTGTGCATCATGCGGTAGTAGGGGTTGTCGGCGTCGATGCAGATCACGCGGTCGGTCTCGAGCTTGTTGGCCTCGTACACCACCAGATCGAGCGGCAGGCCGACCGACAGGTTCGACTTCATGGTCGAGTCCATCGACACCAGCGCGCACTTGGCGGCTTCGTCCAGCGGCGTCTCGGGCGTGAGCACGCGGTCGAGCACGGGCTTGCCGTACTTCGATTCGCCCACCTGGAAGTAGGGCGTCTCGGTGGTCGCTTCGATGAAGTTGCCGGCGGCGTAGACCAGGAACAGGCGCATGCCTTCGCCCTTGACCTGCCCGCCGAAGATGAACGACACGTTGAAATCGAGGCCCGCATGCTTGAGTGCTTCGGCATCGCGGTCGTACACATGGCGCACGGCCGAGCCCAGCACGCGCGCGGCGTCGAACATGCTCTTGGCGTTCCAGATGGTGATGGGTTCGCCCTGCGTGCCGTCTTCGCGCGTTTCGCGCAGCTCTTCGATCTGCAGGATTTCGCGCACCGACTGCGAGATGCTCAGGTTGCCCGACGACAGCAGCACCATGACGCGGTCGCCCGGCTGCTCGTAGACGATCATCTTGCGGAAGGTGCTGATGTGGTCCACCCCCGCGTTCGTGCGCGAGTCGGAGAGAAACACCAGGCCGGCGTTGAGTTTGATGCCTACGCAATAAGTCATGGGTTCGCCTTGCAGGAACTGGGCCCGCTCATGCGGTACTGCGTTCACGTGCGTTCAGTTTCTGGAGGGCATAGAGCGCGTCGAGGGCTTCGCGCGGGCTCATGGCGTCCGGGTCGAGGGCAGCCAGCGCGGATTCTACGGCGCTGGCCATGGGGGTTTCGGTGGCCGGCGGCGGCGCGAACAGGTCGACCTGGGCACGCGTTTGCGCATGCTGCGATTCGAGCGCGTCGAGCGCCTGCCGCGCGTGGTTGACCACCGCCGCGGGCATGCCCGCGAGGCGCGCCACCTGGATGCCGTAGCTCTTGCTGGCCGGGCCCGGCTGCATCTCGTGCAGGAACACGATGTCGCGGCCCGACTCGGTCGCGCTCACGTGCATGTTCACGGCGCCGTGGTGCGTGGCCGGGAACTCGGTGAGCTCGAAGTAGTGCGTGGCGAACAGCGTGAAGGCCTTGCTGCGGTCGTGCAGCTGCGCCGCGATGCCGGCCGCCAGCGCCAGGCCGTCGAAGGTGCTGGTGCCGCGGCCGATTTCGTCCATCAGCACCAGCGACTGCGCCGTGGCGCTGTGCAGGATCTGCGCGGCCTCGGTCATCTCGAGCATGAAGGTCGACTGCGCATTGGCCAGGTCGTCGGCCGCGCCGATGCGCGTGTGAATGGCGTCGATCGGCCCGAGCCGGCAGGCCGTGGCCGGCACGTGCGAGCCGATGGAGGCCAGCAGCACCACGATGGCCACCTGCCGCATGTAGGTCGACTTACCGCCCATGTTCGGGCCGGTGATGATCTGCATGCGCTGCTGCGGCCCCATCTGCGTGTCGTTGGCAATGAAGCCGCCCGACGACTTCTCGGCCAGCCGCGCCTCCACCACCGGGTGGCGGCCCTGCTGGATCTCGATGCACGGGTGCGACACGAAGGTCGGCGCGCGCCAGTTCAGCGTGTGCGAGCGCTCGGCCAGCGCGCACAGCGCGTCGAGCGCAGCGATGCCGCCGGCCAGCTGCGTGAGCGCGGGCACCGAAGGCTGCAGCGCGTCGAGCAGCTGCTCGTACAGCCACTTCTCGCGCGCCAGTGCGCGGTCTTGCGCGCTCAGTGCCTTGTCTTCGAAGGCCTTCAGCTCGGGCGTGATGAAGCGCTCGGCGTTCTTCAGCGTCTGGCGGCGGCGGTAGTTGTCGGGCACCTTCGAGAGCGCGCTTTGCGTCACCTCGATGTAGAAGCCGTGCACGCGGTTGAACTGCACGCGCAGGTTGCTGATGCCGGTGCGCTCGCGCTCGCTGATCTCGAGCTTGAGCAGGAAGTCGTCGCAGTTCTCGCTGATCTCGCGCAGCTCGTCGAGCTCGGCGTCGTGGCCGGTGGCGATCACGCCGCCGTCGCGCACCAGCGCCGACGGGTCGGGCTTGATCGCGCGCACCAGCAGGTCGGCGCAGCCCGGCGGCGGCGCGAGGCGTTCGGTGATCTGCGCCAGCAGCGCGGCCGCGCCCGGCAGCAGCGGCGCCAGCTGCTCGGCCTTCGCCAGCGCGAGCTGCAGCGCCACGAGTTCGCGCGGGCGCACCTGGCGCAGCGCGATGCGCGCCGCGATGCGTTCCACGTCGCTGGTGTTCTTCAGCTGCTCGCGCAGCGTGCGCCAGGGCGCGGCCGTGGCGCCGAGCCCGGGGGACTGCAGCGCACCGATGGCATCGAGCCGCCCCTGGGCTTCGCTGCGGTCGCGGCGCGGCGAGAGCAGCCAGCGCTTGAGCAGGCGGCTGCCCATGCCCGTCATGCAGGTGTCGAGCAGCGAGAACATCGTGGGCGAGTCTTCGCCGCGCAGCGTCTGCACCAGCTCGAGGTTGCGGCGCGTGGTGGGCGGCAGCTCGATCAGGTCGCCGTCGCGTTCCACCGACAGCCGCTGCACGTGCGACAGCGCGCGGCCCTGCGTGTGCTCGGCATAGCCCAGCAGCGCGGCGGCGGCGGCGTGCGCGTTGCCCAGCGATTCGGCGTTCCACGCCGCGAGGCTGTGGCTGCCCATCTGCTCGCTGAGCTTGCGCTCGCCCAGGCCAGGGTCGAACTGCCAGGCCGGACGCAGCGACAGCGTGAACGGCACGGCCGCGCGCGCGGCCTTCAGGCGCTGCTCGAAGGCGGGCGTGACCTCGGCGCTGTACAGCAGCTCGCTCGGCGCGATGCGCGCGATCCAGGCTTCGAGCGCATCGGCCGGGCACTCGGCCAGCCGCAGCTCGGCGCCTGTCACGCTGAGCCAGGCGAGGCCGCAGAAATTGCGCGTGCCCGCATGCACGGCGAGCAGCAGCGAATCGCTCTTGTCGTTGAGCAGTTCCGAGTCGGTCAGCGTGCCGGGCGTGACCACCCGCACCACCTTGCGCTCGACCGGCCCCTTGCTGGCACCGACCTCGCCCACCTGCTCGCAGATGGCGACCGATTCACCCAGCTTGATGAGCCGCGCGAGGTAGGTGTCGACCGAGTGGAAGGGCACGCCGCACATCAGCACCGGCTGCCCGGCCGACTGGCCGCGCTGGGTGAGCGTGATGTCGAGCAGACGCGAGGCCTTTTCGGCGTCGGCCCAGAACAGTTCGTAGAAATCGCCCATCCGGTAGAACAGCAGGGTGTCCGGATGGTCGGCTTTGAGGCCCAGGTACTGCGCCATCATGGGCGTGTGCCCGGAGAAGTCGCTGGAGGAGGGGGCGGGGTGGGCAGTCGTCGTTTTCACTCGGGCGATTATCGGGGACGGGCGGACGGGGATCAGCCGACGGTCAGCGTGACCGGCTTGCCGATGCGGCTGAGCATTTCGACCAGCGTGTCGATGGTGAACTTGGTCGTTTTCTTGTTCACCACGTCCGACACCCGGGGGCGCGAGACCATCAGGATCTCGGCCGCTTCGGCCTGCTTCAGCTGGTGCTCGGCGATCCAGTCGGCCAGCGCCTCCATGAGTTGCTGCTTCAGCAGCCGCGTGTCGTTGATCTGCTTGTGCGAGGCGGCCTGCAGGCGGCGGGCTTCGGCCGGCGCAAAGCCCAGCTCGAGGAAGAGGTTGGCGCCCGGCGGGGTGACGTGGCGGATGGCGGTGTCGGTCTTCATGGGGTGTCCTTCCTGGCGTGGATCACGGCGCGGTAGCGCGCTTGGGCGATGGCCTTGTCCTGCGGGCTGGTGGCCTGTGTCTTCTTTTGAAAGCAGTGCAGGACATAGACCGCTTCCTCGAACTTCGCCAAGTACATCACGCGGTAGATGCCGCTGGCGTCCCGCAGCCGGATTTCCCGTGTGCCGGCCCCCACATCGTTGAAGGGCTTCCAGTCCGTCGGGTCCAGCCCGGCCTGCACCTTGCCCAGTTCGAAACCCGCCGCGCGGCGCGGTTCCACGGGAAAGGCCAGCAGGTCCGCATAGGACGAGCCCACCCAGCGGATTTCCTTTTCGTCCATTGACGCACTCGCGTGTATAAGATTTTATACGTGAAGCCTGGTGCGTTCCTCGCGCCATGACTCCTCCCCTGGGTCGGCATTGTCGAGAAGCGCCGGGGTCTTCGCCTCGCATGGCACCATGCCGGTCCCGATGACCGTGTACTTTGTGGGGATCCGGCGCAGATCCACCACGCGGCCTGTTCCAGGCGCGGCGCCCCGCCGCACGCGCTTTTTTGGCCGTCCTTGAATCCAGACAGCTCCCCCGTGCGTAGCCATGCGCATGCGCATGACTACGCGGGCGCACGCGACCTTTTTTCTCCATGGAGACCCCAGTGAGTTACGAGGACATCCGGAAACGATTTCATGTGCCTGCCCGCAAGGGCGCCAGGGTGCTGGTGCACGGGCAGCCCGGCACCGTGACCACCGTGCGGGGGCTCACGCTGCGCGTGCGGCTGGACGGCATGAGCTGGTCGCGGCCGTACCTGCCGGACGAGCTGCAATGGCTGCCGGCCCCGGCGCCCGAGCCGCAGGGGCAGGGCGGCCCCGAGCACTGACGCGGTCGGGCGCGGGCGGCGGCCCGCATCGCCGCTCCTAAAATCCCCCGGCGCAAACCCCGCGTGAAGAACAAAGGCGCCCATGGCCCCGTCGGATGAAATCAAAGGCCCTGCAGCGGACGCGCTCCTGGACACCGCCACCTTGCCCGCTGACCTTGCGGCGCTGTACCTGTGCATGTCGCCGGCCCAGCTGGCGGACCTGCGCAAGTCGAAACGACCCGAAGGGCGACCGGGCACGGGCAACAGCGGCCCGTCCGTCATCCGACCCGTCGAAGGCACGGGCGGTGCCAAGGACCCGGCGCTCTACCAGCTCGGCACCCTGCGCGACTTTGCCAAGGCAAACGCCGCCCCCTCGGCCTTCGACACCGCGCTGAACACCGGCCTGCCGGGCTGGTTCAGCGCCAAGCTGCCTTTCTTTGCCGAGCGCGAGCCGCGCATCAAGCGCGGCAAGCGCGTGCTCATCGGCGGCGCCTGGGACCGGGCCGATCCGCTGCGCGAGCAGCGTTTCGTCGCGCTGGCCAAGGGCCGCATCCGCTTCACGTCGCTGACGTGTGCCGAAGCCGCCGCGAGCCTGTGGGCCGACGTGGCCAGCCACCGCGCGTTCGCCGACCAGGGGCTGGCCCTGCTCGCGCGCGAGACGCAGGCCATCGAGGCCTCGCTGGCCGACACGGCCCGCCTGGCCGCGACCGCACCGACCGATGCGGCGGCCTGACCTCCCTTCAAGTTCGACGATGGAAGTGCTCCGATGCTGATCAACTGCGTGGCCTATGAAAACGGCGCCAAGCTCGCCGACATTCCCGTCGAGGACATCAGCGACTACATCTCCCGCACCGGCTGTTTCGTCTGGGTGGCGCTGAGCGACGCCACGCCCGAAGAGCTGGCCCAGATGCAGGACGAGTTCGACCTGCACCCGCTGGCCGTCGAAGACGCCCAGCACGGCCACCAGCGTCCCAAGGTGGAGGAGTACGGCGACTCGCTGTTCGTCGTGATGCACCTGGTCGAGCCCTCGACCGACACCGAGGGGGAGGGCGGGCACAGCGTGAACGTGGGCGAGGTCAATGTGTTCGTCGGCCGCAACTACGTGCTGTCGGTGCGCAACCGCAGCCAGCAGGGCTTCCTGGGCGTGCGCGAGCGCTGCGAGCGCGAGCCCGACCTGCTGCGCAACGGCGCGGGTTTCGTGCTCTATGCGCTGATGGACGCGGTGGTCGACCGCTACTTTCCGGTGATCGACGCGCTCGAAGTGGAACTCGAATCCATCGAGCAGCAGATCTTTGCCCAGGGCGGCGCGGCGCGCGACAAGATCAAGCAGCTGTACGACCTGAAGCGCCGCAGCCTCATCCTCAAGCGCGCGGTGGCGCCGCTGGTGGAGGCGGCGGGCAAGCTGCACGGCGGGCGCGTGCCGCAGATCTGCGTGGGCACGCAGGAGTATTTTCGCGACGTGGGCGACCACCTGGTGCGCATCAACGGCTCGATCGACGCGGTGCGCGACACCATCGCCACGGCGGTGCAGGTGAACCTCTCGATGGTCACCATCGAGGAGAGCGAAGTGACCAAGCGGCTCGCCGCCTGGGCCAGCATCTTCGCGGTGTGCACCGCCTTTGCGGGCATCTGGGGCATGAACTTCGAGCACATGCCGGAGCTGAAATTCCGCTACGGGTACGCGATGGCGCTGGGGTTGATCGTCAGCACCTGCGGCTACCTCTACTACCGGTTCAAGCGCGTCGGCTGGCTCTAGTGCGAAGCCCGGCCCCGGGCTTCGCGACTGAGTCGCGCCTTCTTTATTCGTCGTGCGTGTCGTGCGTCGCCACGGCACCGCGACGCCAGTAACCCGACGCCCGAACCCACTTCGGGTTCGCACCGCGCTCGCCCACGAGGTGCGCACGCAGCGCTTTCGCGATCGCCGATTCGCAACCCACCCAGGCGTGGAAGTCGCCGTCCGGCAGCGCCATGGTTTTCAGCGTGTCGACCAGCACGGGGCTCAGGCCTGGTGCGGCGCCCTGGCGGTGCACCCAGCGCAGCGTTAGCTCGGCCTGCGTCTCGAAGGGAATCTCGTCGGCTGCGCTGTCGACTTCCGCCAGCACCACCACGCGCGCGCCGGCCGGCAGTTCGGCCAGGCGGCGAGAGATGGCGGGCAGGGCGGTGTCGTCGCCGATCAGCAGGTGCCAGTCGAATTCGGTCGGCACGATGAACGAGCCGCGCGGGCCACCCACGCCGACGATGTCGCCGGGCTTGGCCTGCTCGGCCCACTGCGTGGCGGGGCCGGCGTCGTGCAGCGCGAAGTCGATCTCCAGCGTGTTGGCCTGTGCGTCGTGGCGGCGCGGCGTGTAGTCGCGCATGGCGGGACGGCCGCCTTCGGGCCACACGGGACCGTCGGGGCCGGCGGTCGGCAGCGTGAGCTGGCCGGTGGCGGCATCGGGAAAGAACAGCTTCGCGTGGTCGTCGAAGCCGGGGCTCGTGAAGCCTTCGAGCGCGTCGCCGGTCAGCGTGATGCGGATCAGGTGCGGCGTCACGCGCTGCACGGTTTTCACCGTGAGCTGGCGAAAGCGCAGTTCGTGGCGCACGCGGCGGGGCGTGCGGTCGGGCGTGTTGGCAGAGGAAGCAGTGGTGGTGAAGTCGGTCATTTCAGGTTGGTTCAAATGCGTTCGAGCTGTTGTGCGGCGCTGTCGAGCACCGCGGCGAATTCGTGGGCTTGTTGTTCGGTGAGGGGGGCGCCGCCAAGGCGCAGGCGCATCGCGAGCTTGAGGTTCTCGATGGCGCGGGTGACTTGCGGGGGCCGTCCGGCGCGCGGGCCGGCGCCGTCCACGCCACCCGCCATGCGGGCCATCATGGCGTCGGCCGTCTCGCGGTTGGCGGCCAAAAACTCCTGGCCGCTCGGCGTGATGCTGTAGCGCTTGCGACCGCCGACGTCGGCGGTTTCCACGCTCAGGTAGCCCAGCTCTTCCAGCAGCGTGAGCGTGGGGTAGACCACGCCGGGGCTCGGCGCGTAGGTGCCGCCCAGGCGATCCTCGATGGCCTTGATGAGCTCGTAGCCGTGCGAAGGCTTGTCGGCAATGAGCTGCAGCAGCACGAAGCGCAGCCCGCCGTGGCCGAACACCCGGCCCGCGCCGCCGCCGCGTCCGCCGCGCATCCCGCGGCCGCCGCCGGCCAGGCCGTCTTCGTGTTCGCCGCGCGGGGCGTGGCGGTGGTGATGGTGGTGCGGAGCGTGGTGAAGGTGGCGCATGGGGATGGCTTTCTTGAGTGGGTCGAGACTATTCTAGATATATCGAAATAGAAAGCGAAAGCCCACCCATCGGGCGACCCTGCCGGTCGCATGGGTTCTGGCGGCGCGGTTCCTTCGGGCTACAGCGGGCGCAAAGGCGCCGCGCGCGCAATCAACCGGATCTGCTCGAAATCCAGCCGGTCCAGCGCCTGGCGAAGCGTCAGCACCATCGGCTGGCTGTGCGCCTCCGTGGCCAGCCGGTTCACCCACTCGTGCAGGTCGCTCCAGCGCCCGTCGCGGGCGAGCACTTCGAGCTCGTCCTTCTGCGCCGGCGACAGCGGCGTCAGCACCGGCAGCAGCCGGCCGCGCGCCCGGGGCCTGGCACGCGGGCGCGGCGCTGCGATGGGTTCCGATGGTGGCGGTGCAGGCGCATCCGACGAAGGCGCCGGCTCGGTCGACAGCGAGAACACCACCCGCGTCCCCGCGCCCATGCCGCTGTGAATGGCGAGCCGCCCGCCCATCCGCTGCACGATGCGCTGCGCAATCACCAGCCCGAGCCCGCCGCCCGCCATGCTGGGCGCGTTGTCGGCCAGCAGGCGCGTCATGCGCTCGAGCGTGTCGGCGTCGATGCCCGTGCCGCTGTCGGTCACCTCGAAATGCAGCTGCCACGCGCCGTCGGACGGCTGCGCCTGCAAGCGCAGCCCGATGGTGCCGTTGCGCGTGAACCTGGCCGCGTTCGACAGCAGGTTCAGCACCACCTGCTGCAGCCGTTTGCCGTCCAGGCGGACCAGGGCCGGCAGTTCGCCGTCGATCGTCAGTTCGAAGCTGTTGTGCTGGCGCTGCGCGAGCGCGTGCGCGTACTGCGCGACGTTGTCGACCAGCGTGCGCAGCTGCACCGGCTGCGCCTCGACGGCCAGCGGCGCCAGCTCGCCCTTGGCGTAGTCGACCAGGTCATCGATCAGCTCCAGCTGGTAGGCCGCGCTGCGCTCGATGGTGGCGAGCCGCGCGGGCGCAGGCGTGTCGCTGCCGTCCTGCATCAGCTTCAGGTTGCCCAGGATGGTGGCCACCGGCGCGCGCAGGTCGTGGCTGATGTAGGCCAGCAGTTCTTTCTGCTCGCGCGTGCGCTGCTCGGCCTGGCCCAGCGCCTCGCTCAGCGCGCGCGTCTTGCGCACCACTTCTTCTTCGAGCCGCTGCTGTTCCTGGGCCTGCCACTGCAGCAGCGTCTGCTGCGCCGCGTTGCGCTGGCGCGTTTCCTGGAACGACCAGGCCGTGATCGCGAACGCGCCCACCAGCATGCCCGGGAACGCCAGCGCATAGTGATCGAAGTCGGACATCGAGCGCTCCGCGAACATCAGCGCCGACATGCGCATCAGCGCGCCCACGCAGATCACGAGCATCACCATCAGCGACAGCCGCCCGCCCGGCCCGGCGCGCCGCTGGTAGATGAAGGTGCAGACCGTCAGCGCGAGCACGATCAGTGGCGCGTTCACGATGCCGATGGCCGCGAAGGTCGCATAGGGGCCGAGCAGGGTGCCCAGCAGCACGACGATTTCGACGCCGGCCAGCACGAACAGCAGCGGGCGCCCGGGCACGCGCACCGGGCTCTGGCGGCCGCGCTCGTGAAAGTACAGCAGCAGGCACAGCGCCGTGGCCGCCACCATCACGCTGTGGCCGCGGTAGCTCCAGACGGTGCTGTCGGGCCACAGCGCAATGCGCGCGTAGCCCCGGTAGGTGGCCTCGTACAGCGCCAGCAATGCAAAGCTCCCCGCCTGAAAGGCCAGCATCGGCGCGCGCGAAATCCACCACAGCGCGGCCGAGTACACCGCGAATGCCAGCAGCCCGCCGATCAGCAGGCCGCTGAGCAGCGCATGGTTGCGTTCGATGTGATGCCACGCCTCGTCGGTGTGCAGCTCCAGCACCAGCTTGATCTGGCCCGTGCTCATCACGCGCACCAGCACCTGCACCGACTCGCCCGGCTGCAGGTCGATCTGCAGCTGCGGAATGCGGTCGTGGCGGTGCGTGCTGTCCATCGGGTCGGACACGCCGGCCTGCGCGTGGGTCCATGCGGGTTGGCCATTGCGCGTGCGCAGCAGATGAAAGTCGACATGCCGCAGCCACGTCACGTTGAGCCCGAACCGCGCTGTGCGCACTTCCTGCGCATCGTTGACCAGCGACAGGCGCAGCCACACCGCCGAGGTCGAGAACCCGCGCATCAGCTGGTCGGGCGTGGCGGGCACGAACCCGTTCGCACCGCCGCTGGGCAAGGCGAGCACCTCGCGCGCCGACAGGCGGGCCGTGGGGTCTTCCAGCACCTCGACGGTCTGTTCGACGGAGACATTGCCCCGGTTCAGCGCGCTGAACCTGACGGCTTCCGCCGCGCTGGCCGCGAAGCCCCACAACCACAAGGCCAGGCCGAGCAGCAGACCGCTTGCCCACCAGGGGCGTGTGCGCACCGGATGCATCGCGCGTCAGGTGCCGGAACGTTCGACACCGGCCTGGCGGCAGGCCGAGGGCGTGCAGTCGAAGTACTCGCGAAACGCCGTCGCGAAATTCGCGGCGCTCGAGAACCCCACCGCCGCGGCGATCTCTTCGATGCGCATGGCCGATTCGAGCAGCAGGCGCTGCGCCTCGTGCAGCCGCGCCTCGCGCACGAACTCGAACACCGTGCGGTTTGTCAGCTCCTTGAACACGCGCGACAGGCGCTTTTCATGCGTGCCCACGCGCGCCGCCAGCTCGCGCAGCGGCAGCACGCGGCTCAGGTCGGCCAATATCAGTCGCTCCGCCGCCTGCATGAGCGCGCGGTCCATGCCCGAGCCCGGCGCGCCGCCGTCGTTCGCGGCCGGGCTGTCGGGCGGGGGCGCCGCCTGCGTGGCAGGGGCGATGCGCGCCCTGCGGGATTCCGCCAGCGCCAGGTGAATCTCGACACGGGCCATCACCTCGGCCGGGTCGAAGGGCTTCACGATGTAGTCGACCGCGCCGGCCCGCAGGCCCGTCAGGCGCTCTTCCAGGCTGGCCGACGAGGTCACGAAGATCACCGGAATGTCCGCCGTGGCCGGGTCGGCCTTCAGCAGGCGGCAGGCGGCGAACCCGTCGGTGCCGCCCAGGCGCACGTCCAGCAGCACCAGGTCCATCTGCAGCGTCGTCGCGCGCCGGTAGCCCTCCATCGCGTCGAAGGCGAGCGTGATGCGATAGCCGGTGCCCCGCAGCGTTTCCAGCAAGAGCTTGAGTTCGTCGACGTTGTCGTCGACAACCAGCAGATGAGCTCTCCGGGGCTCCGGAGGTGACCAATAGGACATGGAAAGAGGGGGCGCCGGCACCGCGTTGGAACGCCCTGTGGCCGAAACAATGTAACCAAGAAATTAATTTGGTAATCATTGTCACAAGAAATGCAAATTCATCCAATGACCGGTCTTGATTCCTGATCGATCCGCCCGCCATTGCCGCCCGAGGCCTTAAAAAAGGTGCCGCGGCGAGGGGGTCTGTCAGAGGGAAAACGGGGTGCTGGACAGGGCCCGTCCGGTATTGCAGGAAATAGCCGGGCCGATTCCGTTCATCAAAAGAATTGGACGCTCCGGCAAAAGCCCGTAAGCCAAAAGACCGCCAGCGCGCGCTTTCCCAACTTGCGAATTGCTGATTTTCTTTCGCCAATCGTGTGAAGTATTCGACATTCACACACGTTTGTGAACAGTTGTACGCCACGGCAAACGCCACGGCCTCTCCGGCAAAAGCCCGGACACCCCCCCGAACCAAGAATCCCGCCCCATGCAAGCGCAAGCCTGCGTGACCCGCACACCGGGTCGCGCCGGCGAGTCCTCGAGAGCCACCCGCGGCCTTCGAGATTTCCCAACGTGCGACCTGGGCTGTTCGCTGAAAGCGAGGGCTCGCCCGAGGTCCGGAGTCAAGGAGAAAGACCAATCATGGAAGCTGTTTACAAGTCTGGTGGCGCGTCATCCCGCAAAGCGACGGCGGAAGCCCCTCTGGTTCTGGATCGCCCGTCGATCGTCACGCTGAAGATCGCGCCCGAGAGCGTGCTCAAGTTCGAGCGCCGCGGCGACGACCTCGTGCTCGTGCTGCGCGACGGCCAGGAAGTCGCCGTGCGCGGCTTCTTCGCCGAGTACCCCGACGCCGGCCGCAACGACCTCGTGCTCGAAGACGGCGCCGGCGTGCAGTGGTGGGGCCAGTACACCGCGCCCTGGAAAGACTTTCACTTCACCGAGATCGAATGGAACGACGCCGGCGGCGCCTTGCTGCCCGACGGCGTGCCGGGCTGGCTGCTGGGCGCGCTCGGCGTGCTGGGCGTCGGTGCCGCCGCGAGCGGTGGTGGCGGCGGCGGTGGTGGCCCGGCCTTCATCCCGCCGTTGCTTCCCGCGCAGAACCGCGGCCCTGAAGGCAAGGCCGAGCCCGTCGTCACCGATCAGGACAAGCCTGTTAGCGGACAAGTGCACGCCACCGATCCGGACCGTGACACGCTGACCTACACCGTCGCCAAGGGCCCCGAGCACGGCACCGTCACCGTCGACCCGTCTACCGGCCAGTTCGTCTACACGCCCAAGCCCGGCTACGAAGGGCCCGACAGCTTCGAAGTGACCGTTAGCGACGGCAAGGGCGGCACCACCACCGTCACGGTGCCCGTGACCGTCTCGCCCGTGAACGACGCGCCCACCGCGCCCGACTACACCGAGACCACGACCGAAGACACGCCCGTGAGCGGCCGCGTGACCGGCAGCGACATCGACAGCGGCGACACGCTGACCTACACGAAGGGCAGCGACCCGGCGCACGGCACGGTCACGGTCAACCCGGACGGCACGTACACGTACACGCCGAACCCGGACTTCCATGGGACGGACAGCTTCACGGTGACGGTGAGCGATGGCCATGGCGGGACGACGACGAGCACGGTGACGGTGACGGTCTCGCCCGTCAATGACGCGCCGAAGGCGCCTGACTACAACGAGACGACGAACGAAGACACGCCGATCAGCGGAAGCGTGGTCGGCACCGACGTCGATGGCGATGCGCTGACGTACGTGAAGGGCAGCGATCCGGCGAACGGCACGGTGACGGTGAATCCGGATGGCACCTACACGTACACGCCGAACCTGAACTTCAACGGCACCGACAGCTTCACGGTGACGGTGAGCGACGGTCACGGTGGCACGACGACCAGCACCATTACGGTGACGGTCGATCCGGTGAACGATGACCCGGCGGCACCGAACTACACCAAGACTACGAGCGAAGACTCGCCGGTCAGCGGCAAGGTTGTTGGCAGTGACGTGGACGGCGACACGCTCACTTACGTGAAGGGCAGCGACCCTGCACATGGCACCGTCACGGTCAACGCGGACGGCACCTACACCTACACCCCGGGTGCCAACTTCCACGGTACGGACAGCTTCACCGTCATCGTGAGCGACGGTCAGGGGGGCACGACCACCAGCACCGTGACGGTCACCGTCGATCCGGTGAACGATGAACCGACGGTGCCCGACTACACCAAGACCACGAACGAAGACACACCCGTCAGCGGGCAAGTGGTCGGCAGCGACGTCGACGGCGACACGTTGACCTACACCAAGGGCAGCGACCCGGCGCATGGCACGGTCACGGTCAACGCGGATGGCACCTACACCTACACCCCCGGGGCGAACTTCAACGGCACCGACAGCTTCACGGTGACGGTGAGCGATGGCCACGGTGGCACGAAGACCAGCACCATTACGGTGACGGTCGATCCGGTGAACGATGACCCGACGGCACCGAACTACACCAAGACCACGAGCGAAGACACCCCGGTTGGCGGCAAGGTGACGGGCGCTGACGTGGACGGCGATGCGCTGACCTACACGAAGGGCAGCAATCCCTCGAATGGCTCGGTGGTCGTCAACCCCGACGGCACCTACACGTACACGCCGAACCCGAACTTCAACGGCACCGACAGCTTCACCGTCATCGTCGACGATGGCCACGGCGGCACGACCACCAGCACGGTGAACGTGACTGTCACCCCGGTGAACGATGCGCCGACGGCGCCGAACTACACCGAGACAACGAGCGAAGACACGCCGGTCAGCGGGAAGGTGATCGGCAGCGATATCGATGGTGATGCGCTGACGTACACGAAGGGCAGCGATCCGGCGCACGGCACGGTTACGGTCAACGCCGATGGCACCTACACCTACACCCCCGGCGCGAACTTCAACGGCACCGACAGCTTCACCGTAATCGTCGACGACGGCCACGGCGGCACGACCACCAGCACGGTGAACGTGACTGTCACCCCGGTGAACGATGCGCCGACGGCGCCGAACTACACCGAGACAACGAGCGAAGACACGCCGGTCAGCGGGAAGGTGATCGGCAGCGATATCGATGGTGATGCGCTGACGTACACGAAGGGCAGCGATCCGGCGCACGGCACGGTTACGGTCAACGCCGATGGCACCTACACCTACACCCCCGGCGCGAACTTCAACGGCACCGACAGCTTCACCGTAATCGTCGAAGACGGCCACGGCGGCACGACCACCAGCACGGTGAACGTGACCGTCAACCCGGTCAACGATGCACCGACGGCACCGAACTACACCGAGACCACGAACGAGGACACGCCGGTCAGCGGGAAGGTGATCGGCAGCGACGTCGATGGCGACGCACTAACCTACGTGAAGGGCAGCGACCCGGCACATGGCACCGTCACAGTCAATGCCGATGGCACCTACACCTACACCCCTGGTGCCAACTTCCACGGCACCGACAGCTTCACCGTCACGGTGAGCGACGGCCATGGCGGCACCACCACCAGCACGGTGAACGTGACCATCAACCCGGTCAACGACGCGCCGACGGCGCCCAACTACAACCAGACCACGAACGAAGACACGCCGGTCAGCGGTCAGGTCGTCGGCAGTGACGTGGATGGCGACACGCTCACCTACGTGAAGGGCAGCGACCCGGCACATGGCACCGTCACGGTCAACGCGGACGGCACGTACACCTACACCCCCGGTGCGAACTTCCACGGTACGGACAGCTTCACCGTGACGGTGAGCGACGGCCACGGCGGCACTACCACCAGCACCGTCAATGTGACCATCAATCCGGTCAATGACGCACCCACAGCGCCCAACTACAACCAGACCACGAACGAAGACACGCCCGTCAGCGGCCAGGTCGTCGGCAGCGACGTCGATGGCGACGCACTTACGTACGTGAAGGGCAGCGACCCGGCGCATGGCACCGTCACAGTCAATGCCGATGGCACGTACACCTACGTCCCCGGCGCCAACTTCAACGGCACGGACAGCTTCACCGTGACGGTGAGCGACGGCCATGGCGGCACGACCACCAGCACAGTGAACGTGACCATCAACCCGGTCAACGACGCTCCGACAGTCCCCAACTACACCGAGACGACGAACGAAGACACGCCCGTCAGCGGGCAAGTGACCGGTAGCGACGTGGACGGCGACACGCTGACTTATGTGAAGGGCAGCGACCCAGCGAACGGCACGGTGACGGTCAACGCTGACGGCACCTATACCTACACCCCGAATGCCAACTTCAACGGCACCGACAGCTTCACCGTGACGGTGAGCGACGGGCACGGCGGCACGACGACGAGCACCGTGAACGTCACGGTCGACCCGGTGAACGATGCACCCACGGTGCCCGACTACACCAAGACGACGAACGAAGACACGCCCGTCAGCGGCCAGGTCGTCGGCAGCGATGTCGACGGTGACACGCTGACCTACACCAAGGGCAGTGACCCAACGAACGGCACCGTCACGGTCAACGCCGATGGCACGTACACCTACGTCCCCGGCGCCAACTTCCACGGCACCGACAGCTTCACGGTGACGGTGAGCGACGGCCACGGTGGCACGACGACCAGCACCATCACGGTCACCGTCGACCCGGTGAACGACGCCCCCACGGTGCCCAACTACGCCCAGACCACGGACGAAGACACCCCCGTCAGCGGCCAAGTGATCGGCAGCGACGTGGACGGCGACACGCTCACGTATGCGCTGGGCAATGGCCCTGCGAATGGCAGCGTCACGGTCAACGCCGACGGCACCTACACCTACGTCCCCAGCGCGAACTTCAACGGCACCGACACGTTCACCGTCACCGTGAGCGACGGCCACGGCGGCACGACCACCAGCACCGTGACGGTCACGATCGACCCGGTGAACGACGCGCCGACGGTGCCCAACTACGCCCAAACGACGGACGAAGACACACCCGTCAGCGGGCAAGTGGTCGGCAGCGACGTCGACGGCGACACGCTGACCTACGCGAAGGGCAGCGACCCCGCGAACGGCACGGTCACGGTCAACGCGGACGGCACCTACACCTACACCCCGAACGCCAACTTCAACGGCACCGACAGCTTCACCGTCACGGTGAGCGACGGCCACGGCGGCACGACCACCAGCACCGTCACCGTGACGATCGACCCCGTCAACGACGCCCCCGTGTTCGTCGACGGCGGCGGCACGCCGGTCGACACGGCCACCGGCTACGTCTTCGGCTACGACGAGAACCGCCCCGCAGGCACCGTGCTCGGCACAGTCCACGCCACCGACATCGACAGCGCGAACGTCACCTACAGCATCCTCTCGGGCAACGACAACGGCTACTTCGCCATCGATCCGGTCACCGGCGAGATCAGCCTCACGCCGGCAGGCGCTGCGGCCTTCGTCAACGACTACGAAGCGGGCGCCAACGCGCACTCGCTGGTGATCGGCGCGACGGATGGTACGGCCACGACCACCATCCCCGTCACGCTCAACGAGCAGAACATCAACGACGCACCGACGGTGCCCAACTACACCACGACGACGGACGAAGACACGCCCGTCAGCGGTCAAGTGATCGGCAGCGACGTCGACGGCGACACGCTGACGTACACCAAGGGCAGCGATCCGGCGCACGGCACGGTCACGGTCAATCCCGATGGCACGTACACCTACGTCCCTGGCGCGAACTTCAACGGCACCGACAGCTTCACGGTCACGGTGAGCGACGGTCACGGTGGAACGACCACCAGCACGGTGAACGTGACCATCAACCCCGTCAACGACGCCCCGGTGTTCGTCGACGGCGGCGGCACGCCGGTGGACTCGGCCACCGGCTACGTCTTCGGCTACGACGAGAACCGCACTGCGGGCACCGTGCTGGGCACGGTCCGTGCCACCGACATCGACAGCGCCACCGTCACCTACAGCATCCTCTCGGGCAACGACAACGGCTACTTCGCCATCGATCCGCTCACGGGCGAGATCAGCCTCACGCCGGCAGGCGCTGCGGCCTTCGTCAACGACTACGAAGCAGGCGCCAACGCGCACTCGCTGGTGGTCGGTGCGAGCGACGGCACCATCACGACGAACATCCCCGTCACGCTCAACGAGCAGAACGTCAACGAGGCGCCGACGGCGCCCGACGACACCAAGACCACGGACGAAGACACGCCGGTCAGCGGCCAGATCGTCGGCAGCGACGTCGACGGCGACACGCTCACCTACGTGAAGGGAAGCAACCCGTCGAACGGCACGGTGACGGTGAACCCCAACGGCACCTACACCTACGTTCCCAACGCCAACTTCAACGGCACCGACAGCTTCACCGTCACGGTGAGCGACGGCCATGGCGGCACGACCACCAGCACGGTGACCGTGACCGTCAACCCGGTGAACGACCCGCCGACGGCCACGGCGACCGACGCCGGCATCGTCTCCGAAGGCAGCCTGCCCGGCGGCATTGCGGCGGTGGGCGAGCCGTCGGTGCAATCGACCGGCAAGATCTCCATCGCGGACCCCGACAGCCTGGCGGGCGACCTGTCGGTGTCGCTCAGCGGCCCGGCCGGCGTCACCTCCGGCGGCCAGCCGGTGTCGTGGACCTGGGACGCGGGCACGCACACGCTCACGGGCAGCGTCACCGTCGGCGGCCTCACCACCCAGGTGATGACCGTGGCCGTGGGCAACGTCACCGCCACCGGCGAGGGGCAGTTCGAGGCGGGCTACACCGTCACGCTGAAGGCGCCGATCGACCATCCGGCGGGCAACGGCGAGGGCGTGTCGAACCTGCAATTCCAGGCGCATGTGACAGACGGCCAGACCGCTGCTGCGCCGGTGAGGTTCGACGTGCCCGTCAAGGACGATGCGCCGGTGCTCGTGAACGGCGAGCAGTCCGTCGACGTGGCACCGATCAACACGAACCTGATGGTGATCCTGGACCTCTCCGGGAGCATGGAGGAGGAGACGCCGACGCGGCTCTCCCGTGCGAAGGCGGCCGTCCAGAACCTGATCGACGGCTACGACCTGTACGGCGAGGTGCGGGTGCAACTGGTCACCTTCAGCACGACCGGGCAGGCACAACAAGCCTGGATGACGGCAGCCGACGCCAAGGCGCTGGTGCAGGACCTGCAGGCCAGTGGCAGCACCAACTACGACGCTGCCCTGGCTTCGGCGATGAGCGGTTTCTCGGCTGGCGGCAAGCTGCAGGGTGCCCAGAACGTGTCCTACTTCCTCACGGACGGCGAGCCGACGCGCGGGGACGGCAACCCCGACCAGCTCGGGAACAGCAGCAGCAGCAACGCGGCTGACAAGGGCATCCAGGCAGCGGAAGAAGCGATCTGGAAGACCTTCCTCACCACCAACAAGATCAACTCGTTCGCACTGGGCCTGGGTTCCAGCCTGGGCCCGACGGAGCAGGCCTACATCGACCCCATCGCCTACAACGGCAACACGGGCACGAACACCAACGGCAAGATCGTCACCGACACGAGCCAGCTGAACGACATGCTGCAAGGCACGATCAGCGTGCCGCCCACCGTCAGCAACCTGCTGACCGGCGGCCTCGGCGGTTCGTCGGGCTTCGGTGCCGACGGCGGCCATGTGTCCACGCTGACCATCGACGGCACCGTCTACGCCTTCGACAGCAGCACGGGCCTGATGACGAAGACCGGCCCGGCCACCAGCAGCGACTACAGCTACAACCAGGCGACGCACCAGGTCACCATTGCCACCGACAAGGGCGGCAAGCTGGTGGTGGACTTCGACACGGGCGAGTTCAGCTACCAGGTGGCACCGCGCACCACCACCTCGCACAACTACGACGAGACCCTCAGCTACCAGGTGGTCGACCGCGACGGCGATGCGAGCAACGTGGCCACGCAGACGCTGCACGTCAACTACACGCCTGCAGCGGGGGCGGCAGCGCTCTTCAGCTCGGCCGACTCGCTGGGCCTGGCCGGCGTCGACGAAGTCACGGTGTCGATCGAGCAGCAACAGCAACCGCACGATGCGCCGCATTTCCCCTTCGGCGACGGTCCGGCATGGGGAGGGCTGCAGCTGTCCGACATGCTGCAGGGCTTCGGCGCCGCGGAGTCGCTGCATGCGCTGCTGCAGGCCGCGTTCCCGCCGGCCTTCGGGGGCGCGCAGGCGTCTCCCACGGTGCTGTCGCTGGCGTCCTCGGCCGATTCGCTCGCGGCCTACGCACCGCCCGTGGCGCCTTCGCTCGCCGACGAGCTCCACATGGGCCTCGCGCTTCACCACTGACCGACCGGTGTGCCGGCGCCGCTTGCGGCGTCGGCACCTAGTGGTCTGCACGTCTTCACGCATGCTTGCTTCCCGTCATCTTTCGTCTGCTGCCGCGGGCCTTTTCTACCTGCTCGCCGGATCGGCGGCGCTTGCGCAAGCGAGCACCGTCGCCCCGCTGGGCATGGCCGAGGCCGTGCGCCTGGCCGCCACCTCGCACCCGACCGTGCGCAACGCCGTCGGCCAGGCGCTGCAGGCGGGCGAGGGCATTGCAGCCGCGCGCTCGGGCTACTACCCGCAGGTCAGCGCCGGCGTCAGCGCGCGCACGGGCAACCGCCAGCTGCAGGCCGACGGTCGCCGCCAGGTGCACCAGGCCTCGCTGTCGGTGACGCAGCTGCTGTACGACTTCGGCAAGGTGTCGAGCGCCGTGAGCGAAGCCGAAGCCTCGGCCACCGCCGCGCGCGCCAAGCTGCTCGTGGCGGTCGATGACGTGGTGCGCGACACCGCGCAGGCATGGATCGAAGTGCATCGCCAGCAGGCGCTCGGCGAGATCGCGCAGGCCCAGGTGAAGGGCGTGCAGTCGCTGGCCGGCCTCGTGGGCGAGCGCCAGGCCAAGGGCGCAACCAGCCAGTCCGACGTGGCGCAGGCGCAGTCGCGCCTGGAAGCCGCGCGCGCCCAGCAACTCAATACCGCGTCGCAGGCCGAGCGCTGGCGCCTGAACCTCATGCACCTGACCCAGGGCCGCGCGCCGGCCGGCATCGCCGGCGAAGCGCCCGCGCCACTCGCGAGCGCCTGCGCCGCGCTGCCGCAGACGGCCTTGCCCGCGCCGACCGTGCAGATGGCGCAGGCCGAGCGCGACATGGCGCAGGCCGCGCTGCGCGGTGCCGATGCGCAGCTGCTGCCCACGCTGTCGCTCAACGCCGCCGTCAACCGGGGGCTCGAATCGGGCGCGCGGCCCGCGGGCCAGTCCGCGAACGAGAGCACGTTCACCGTCAACTTCACCGCGCCGCTGTACGAAGGCGGGCGCAGCCAGGCCCGCCAGCGCGCCGCCGCGCACGCCGTCGAGGCGGCCGAGGCCGCGCTGGGCTATGCCGAACTCAGCGTGCGCCAGCGGCTCGAAGATGCGCGCGTGCAGTCGCAAGGCCACGCGCTGCGCCTGCCCGTGCTCGCCGCGCGCGTGCACAGCACGCAGCGCACGCGCGACCTGTACCGCGAGCAGTACCTGCAGCTGGGCACGCGCTCGCTGCTCGACCTGCTCAATGCCGAGCAGGAGTTCCACGGCGCGCGCTTCGAGCAGGCCGAGAGCGCGCACGAAGTGCAGCGGCTCGCGGTCGAGTGCCTGTACCAGTCGGGCCGCCTGCGCGAGGCCTTCGGGCTGGTCGATGCGGGCGAGCTCGTTGCCGGAGGCCAGCCATGACTGCCACCACCGTGCCCGAACTGTCCGCCGCGCGCGGCCCCGAGCTGCTCGCCGGCTGGGTCGATGCCGTGTTGGCCGTGGCCGCCCACTACCACCTCGACACCTCGCGCGAGCGCATCCGCGGTGCCGCCGCGTGGAGCGACCACGAAGACATCGGCGAGCGCGTGCGCCAGATGGCCCGCCAGGCCGGGCTCACCGTGCGCCAGGTCGCGCCGCGCCTGGACACCCTGAGCCCCTGGCGCCTGCCCGTGGTGCTGCAACTGCGCGACGGACAGGTGGCCGTGGTCACCGCCATCTCGGCGCAGGGCCTGCGCGTGATGCTCGGCGGCGACCAGGGCGCGGAAACCGTCTGCACCGTGGACGAGCTGCAACCTGCGCTCGAAGCCATGGCCGTGCTGCGGCCCGCGCAATCGGCGCCCGACTCGCGCGTGGACGCCTACATCCGCCCGGTGGAGCCGCACTGGCTGCGCCAGATCGTGCTGGCCGACTGGCGGCCCTACGCCCACATCCTCGTCGCGTCGCTGGCCTACAACCTGATGGCGCTGGCCGGCACGCTGTTCTCCATGCAGGTGTACGACCGCGTCGTGCCCGCGCAGTCGCTGCCCACGCTGCATGTGCTGTTCGGCGGCGTGCTGCTGTCGATCGCGTTCAGCTGGGTCATGCGCGGCGCGCGCATGCGCATCACCGACGTGGTGGGCAAGCGCGCCGACCTGCGCATTTCGGACCGCGTGTTCGGCCACGCGCTGCGCGTGCGCGGCTCGGCACGCCCGCGCGCCACCGGCACCTTCATTTCGCAGCTGCGCGAGCTGGAGCCCGTGCGCGAAATGCTCACGTCGACCACCGTGGCGGCCGTGGCCGACCTGCCGTTCTTCTTCGTGTTCTGCGTGCTCTTCTGGTTCATTGCCGGCTGGCTCGTGCTCGTGCCGCTGGCCGCGTGCGTGCTGCTGATCGTGCCCAGCCTGCTGGCGCAGCCGCGCCTGCGCGCGCTGGCCCAGACGGGCATGCGCGAGTCGTCGCTGCGCAACGCCATGCTGGTCGAGGCGGTGCAGGGCATCGACGACATCAAGGGGCTGCAGGCCGAGCCGCGCTTCCAGAACCAGTGGAACCATTACAACGCCGTCAACGCCGACTCGGGCCTGCAACTGCGCGCGCTGCTCAACACCCTGAGCAACTGGACCCAGACCGTGCAGGGCGCCGCCTTCGCCTTCGTCGTGTTCTTCGGCGCGCCGCTCGTCATGGACGGCCACATGAGCACCGGCGTGCTCGTGGCCGCATCGATCTTGTCGACCCGCATGCTCGCGCCGCTGGCCGGCGTGACGCAGGTGCTCAACCGCTGGCAGCAGGCCAAGGTGGCCGGCGAGGCGCTCGACCAGCTCATGAAGCTGCCGGTCGACCATCCGCCCCACGAGACCCGCGTGCACCGGCCCGCCGTGCAGGGCGACTACACGCTGCGCGACGCCGTCTTCAGCCACGACGGCCAGACCACCGCGCTGCACGTGAAGGCGCTGCACATCGGCGCCGGCGAACGCATTGCCGTGCTCGGGCGCAACGGCGCGGGCAAGTCGACGCTGCTGCAGGCGCTGTCGGGCCTCATCGAGCCGCGCGCGGGCAGCGTGCTGCTCGACGGCGTGTCGATGGCGCACATCGACCCCGCCGACGTGCGCCGCGACGTCGGCCTGCTCGCTCAGGACGCGCGCCTGTTCCACGGCACCCTGCGCGAGAACCTGCAGATGGGCACGCCCCACGCCACCGACGCCGAACTGGTGGCGGCCCTGCAGGCCACCGGCGCCTGGGCCTTCGTGCGCCGCCTGCCCACCGGGCTGGACCATCCGCTGCTCGAAGGCGGGCGCGGCCTCTCGGGCGGACAGCGCCAGAGCCTGCTGCTCGCGCGGCTCCTGCTGCGCCGCCCCGGCGTGCTGCTGCTCGACGAGCCCACCGCTTCGCTCGACGAAGTGGCCGAACGCGAAGTGATCGAACACCTGCGCGCGTTGCCCGCCGGCCGCACGCTGGTGGTGGCCACGCACCGCCCGGCCGTGCTCGAGGCGGTCGACCGCATCCTCGTGGTGGACGGCGGCGCCGTCGTGCTCGACGGGCCGCGCGACCAGGTGATGGCGCGGCTGCGCCAGGGCGCGGTCGCCTCGCGCGAGGCCATGGCTTCCGCAGGCCGCAGCAAGGAGGGGCAGGCATGAACGCCGTGACATTGACCAAGGCGCAGGTGCAAGCAGCCGCGCAGGCACCGGCCGTATCCACCGCCACCGTGTGGGGCCCCGGCGGCGCCGACGACTTCGACGAGGCCCGCGCCAGCGGCTCCGCGCGCGTCGTGTGGTTCATTGCGCTCTTTCTGCTCGCCTTCTTCGTGTGGGCTTGGGTCTTCGAGATCGACGAAGTGTCCAGCGGCATGGGCAAGGTGATTCCCAGCTCGCGCGAGCAGCGCATCCAGTCACTCGAAGGCGGCATCCTGGCCGAGCTGCGCGTGCACGAAGGCCAGATCGTCGAGAAGGGCCAGGTGCTCGCGCAGCTCGACCCCACGCGCGGCGAATCGAACGTGGAAGAAACCGCCGCGCGCTACCGCGCCGCGCTGGCCAGCAGCGTGCGCCTGCGCGCCGAGGTGCAAGGGCAGGGCAGCCTGCAGTTCCCCGCCGAGCTGAAGGCCTACGCGCAACTGGTCGACTCCGAAAGCGCGCTCTTCCGCTCGCGCCAGGGCAGCCTGCGCGACACCGTGTCCGGCCTGGGCCAGGCGCTTTCGCTCGTACGCAAGGAGCTCGACATCACGCGCTCGCTGCAAGTGAGCGGCGCGGCCAGCAACGTCGAGCTCATCCGCCTGCAACGCCAGGCTGCCGACCTGGAACTGAAGATTGCCGAGGCGCGCGCCAACTACATGGTGCGCAGCCGCGAAGAACTGGCCAAGGCCGATGCCGAGGTCAAGTCGTTGTCGTCCGTGGTGCGCGGGCGCGCCGACTCGCTCGAGCGGCTCACCCTGAACTCGCCCGTGCGCGGCATCGTCAAGAGCTTGCAGGTCACCACCATCGGCGGCGTCGTGCCGCCCAACGGGTCGCTGCTGACGCTGGTGCCGCTGGACGACCAGCTGCTGGTCGAGGCGCGCATCTCGCCGCGCGACATCGCCTTCATGCGGCCCGGGCAGGAGGCGCAGATCAAGATCACCGCCTACGACTACGCCGTGTACGGCGGCCTCAAGGGCCGCGTGGTGACCATCGCGCCCGACACCCAGCGCGACGAGGTCAAGCCCGAGATCGTGTACTACCCCGTGCTCGTGCGCACCGACTCCGACGCACTCACCGACAAGGCCGGCCGCCGCATGCCCATCGTGCCCGGCATGGTGACCACCGCCGACATCCGCACCGGCCGCAAGACCGTGTGGGACTACCTGACCAAGCCGCTGAACAAGGCGCGCGAAGCCATGCGCGAGCGCTGACCCGCGCGCGCTCATCTCTCCCCGCAAACCCATCCGACACCCATCCGACCCAAGAGGACGCTAGCCATGAAAACCACCCCGCACGCATCCCCCGCCGCTGCCGCCTTCGTGCTCGCCGCCGCGCTGCTCGGCGCCGCCGCTCCTGCGGTGGCCCGCGACAACCCCGTGGACCCCGTGAGCAACCCCGACAAACTGGACTACCGCGACGTCGAGGCGCGCCGCCCCGACTTCAAGGAGCCCTTTCTGCGCGACGGCGTCGTGTCGCGGCCCGAGCGCTTTCGCGAGATCAAGCCCGGCCTCAACCAGGCCCAGGTGCTCGCCGTGCTCGGACAGGCCCTGAAGCAACAGCGCGGCGCACTCGGCACCGAGTGGGACTACCACTTCAAGTTCCAGATGCCGCAGTCGGCCAACTACCTCGTGTGCCAGTACAAGGTCGTGTTCGACGACAGCCAGGCCGTGCGCAGCGCCGTGTGGCGCCGCCGCCAATGCCTGGACCTGCTGCCGCGCTGAGCCGCAACGCCGGCCCGCAGCCCATGCCTCGCGATTCCAAGCGCGCGCCCCGTCCCTACGAGGCCTTCGTGTACGGCAACTCCGCCGACGAGCCCACGCGGCTGGCCGAGCGTTGCCTGGAGGTGATCGAGGGCACGCTGAAAAGCGTCGACCGCGTTGTGGCCTGCCTGCGCGCGGCCGAGCTGGAACACGGCATCGGCATCGCGGCCATGACGCGCGCGCAGATCGCCGACGCCGCCGAGTGGCACCGCGCCAAGCTGCAGGGCCTGCTGGCCGTGAAGCTGCAGCTCACCAACCGCGGCGGCGACCTCCATCTGGTGGACGACCTGCACCTGGTCGTGCGGCTCAAGTCGCGCCTCACCGCGCCCGGCGGCTTTCTGCCGGAGCTGTACCACCTCATGCCCCATGGCTGAGGCGGACGACGCGGCCCTCGCGGTGGATGCGTTCCGCTGCATGGGGCCTTGTCTTCTTCCGGCGTTGAACGGCAACGCCCGCACGGCCGCCCCGGGAGGCGCGCCGTGATCCGCCGCACCAAGCGCTTTCGCAAGAACCTCTACCGGTTGAGCGACGTGGCGCTGTGGCTGCTCTGTTGGATTCCGCCGATCGCTGACCCTAGATTTCCATTGAATACTGACCCACCCGTTTTGTGAGCCTGAAGGCTTCACAGTGTGGATAAGTGCTTGGTGTTCTCCTTTTTGGGTTGGGACTTTGCGGAACTGTTTTTGAACCTGAAGCTGTCGTTTCCGGTCTCCAGGATGTGGCACCGATGTGTCAGCCTATCCAACAGCGCGGTGGTCATCTTCGCATCGCCAAAGACGCTAGCCCACTCCCCGAAGCTGAGGTTCGTAGTGATCACGACACTGGTTCTCTCGTAGAGCTTCGACAGCAGGTGGAACAGGAGTGCTCCTCCTGATTCGCTGAAGGGCAGGTAGCCCAGTTCATCCAGGATCACTAGGTCAACGTGCAGGAGTTTGTTGGCAATCTGGCCTGTATGCCCATTGGACTTCTCCACCTCCAGAGCATTGACCAGCTTGTGTGGATCTGCCGCAGATTGCGCCGCTGTTTGCGCGATTTGGTTGCCTCGATCGCGAGCCAGGTCGCGAGCTT
>NZ_JBWKYF010000070.1:0-37257 GCF_059423605.1 Variovorax sp. GW460-12-1-14-LB1 | reverse complement strand
GCCGTGGTCAACGTGACCGATCGTGCCCACGTTCACGTGCGGCTTGGTGCGGGTGAATTTACCTTTTGCCATTTTTCAATCCTTGAAAGAGCATGTCCCGTGTGTTGGTTTTATGTCTGCATCCGATTGCTGGTTCGCCCCGCACGGGAACAGGGCGGCACCGGATCGCAGACAAGAAGGGCCGCGCACTGCGCGGCCCTACATTCTTGAAACTTACTTCGAGCGAGCGGCCACGATGGCTTCAGCGACGTTACGGGGAGCTTCAGCGTAGTGCTTGAACTCCATCGTGTACGTGGCGCGGCCTTGCGTGGCCGAGCGCAGCGTCGTCGAGTAGCCGAACATTTCCGACAGTGGGACTTCAGCCTTGATGAGCTTGCCGCCACCGATCATGTCGTCCATGCCCTGCACCATGCCGCGACGGCTGGACAGGTCGCCCATCACGTTGCCGGCGTAGTCTTCAGGCGTTTCGACTTCCACGGCCATCATCGGCTCGAGGATGACCGGGCTGGCCTTGCGGGCGCCTTCCTTGAAGCCGAAGATCGCGGCCATCTTGAACGCCATTTCGTTCGAGTCCACGTCGTGGTACGAACCGAAGTGCAGCGTGACCTTGACGTCGACGACGGGGTAGCCCGCCAGCACGCCTTGCGTCAGTGCTTCCACAACGCCCTTTTCCACTGCGGGGATGTATTCGCGAGGAACCACACCGCCCTTGATGGCGTCGACGAACTCGAAGCCCTTGCCGGCTTCCTGCGGCTCGATCTTCAGGATGACGTGACCGTACTGGCCCTTACCACCCGACTGGCGAACGAACTTGCCTTCGGCTTCTTCGACGGTCTTGCGGATCGTTTCGCGGTAAGCCACTTGCGGCTTGCCCACGTTGGCTTCCACGCCGAATTCGCGCTTCATGCGGTCCACGATGATTTCGAGGTGCAGTTCGCCCATGCCGGAGATGATGGTCTGGCCGGATTCTTCGTCGGTGCGCACGCGGAACGACGGATCTTCCGAAGCCAGGCGCTGCAGGGCGATGCCCATCTTTTCCTGGTCGGCCTTGGTCTTGGGCTCGACGGCCTGCGAGATCACGGGCTCGGGGAATTCCATGCGCTCCAGCGTGATCATGGCGTTCGGGTCGCACAGGGTTTCGCCCGTGGTGACGTCCTTCAGGCCCACGCAGGCGGCGATGTCGCCGGCACGGATTTCTTCGATTTCGAGACGTTCGTTGGCGTGCATCTGCACGATACGGCCGATACGTTCTTTCTTGCCCTTGACCGGGTTGTAGACGGTGTCGCCCTTGCTCAGAACGCCCGAGTACACGCGCACGAAGGTCAGCTGGCCGACGTACGGGTCGGTCATGAGCTTGAATGCCAGCGCCGAGAACTTCTCGCCGTCGTCGGCCTTGCGGGTCACGTCCTGTTCGTCGTCGTCCGTGCCGTGCACCGGGGGAATGTCCAGCGGCGAAGGCATCAGTTCGATCACGGCGTCGAGCATGCGCTGCACGCCCTTGTTCTTGAACGCGCTGCCGCACAGCATCGGCTGGATTTCGCCGGCGATCGTGCGCGTGCGCAGACCGTGGGTGATTTCTTCGAGCGTCAGGTCACCTTCTTCAAGGTACTTGTTCATCAGCTCTTCCGAAGCTTCGGCCGCGCTTTCGACCATCTTCTCGCGCCATTCCTTGGCCAGCTCGACCAGCTCGGCGGGGATTTCGCGCGTTTCGAACTTCATGCCTTGCGAGGCTTCGTCCCAGAAGATCGCCTTCATCAGACGCAGGTCGACCACGCCCTGGAACTTGTCTTCGGCACCGATCGGAATCACGATCGGCACGGGGTTGGCCTTCAGGCGGTCGACCATCATCTGGCGAACGCGGAAGAAGTTGGCGCCGATGCGGTCCATCTTGTTGACGAACGCCAGACGCGGCACCTTGTACTTGTTGGCCTGACGCCAGACGGTTTCCGATTGGGGCTGCACGCCGCCGACCGAGTCGTACACCATGACGGCGCCGTCCAGCACGCGCATCGAGCGCTCGACTTCAATGGTGAAGTCCACGTGGCCGGGGGTGTCGATGATGTTGATGCGGTGCTCGGGCAGCGAGTGGTCCATGCCCTTCCAGAAGCAGGTCACGGCAGCCGAGGTGATCGTGATGCCGCGCTCTTGTTCCTGCTCCATCCAGTCGGTCGTTGCCGCGCCATCGTGCACTTCGCCGAGCTTGTGGGTCACGCCCGTGTAGAACAGGATACGTTCGGTGGTGGTGGTCTTGCCGGCGTCGATGTGCGCGGAGATACCGATGTTGCGGTAGCGCTCGATGGGGGTCTTGCGGGACATGATGTACTTTCGGGTTTAAATGCGTTGAGCGCTGGGCGTCGAGCACGGGCGATTTCGCCCGGTACTCAACCCCCAACGCTCAAGAGACGTGTGTTTTTTAGAAGCGGAAGTGGCTGAAGGCGCGGTTGGCTTCTGCCATGCGGTGCACTTCGTCGCGCTTCTTCATGGCACCGCCACGGCCTTCCGTGGCTTCCATCAGTTCGTTGGCCAGACGCAGGGCCATCGACTTCTCACCGCGCTTGCGGGCAGCTTCCTTGATCCAGCGCATCGACAGGGCGAGGCGACGGACAGGGCGGACTTCGACCGGCACCTGGTAGTTCGCACCACCAACGCGGCGCGACTTCACTTCGACCATCGGCTTCACGTTGTTGATGGCAACGGTGAACGCTTCGAGGGGGTCCTTGTCCGGGTTCTTCTTCTCGATGAAGTCGAGGGCACCGTAGATGATGCGCTCGGCAACAGCCTTCTTGCCGCCTTCCATGATCACGTTCATGAATTTGGACAGCTCGACATTGCCGTACTTGGGATCCGGCAGGATTTCACGTTTGGGGACTTCGCGACGACGTGGCATTTTTCTAACCTCTTTGCTTCAGTTGGCATCGTTTCCGATACCGCGAGAGCCAGTCAGGACTCTCACTTACTCGACCCGACATTGGGTCACTTCGTTCGACAAGCCCGCCAAGGCCATCGAACACCGCTTTGTTTTCTGACAGGAAGGCTTAAGCCTTCTTGGGACGCTTCGCGCCGTACTTGGAACGCGACTGCTTGCGGTCTTTCACGCCTTGCAGGTCCAGCGAACCGCGCACGATGTGGTAACGCACACCGGGCAAGTCCTTGACACGACCGCCGCGAACCAGCACGACGCTGTGTTCTTGCAGGTTGTGGCCTTCGCCGCCGATGTAGGAGATGACTTCGAAGCCATTGGTCAGACGGACCTTGGCAACTTTACGAAGCGCCGAGTTGGGCTTCTTGGGCGTCGTGGTGTAGACGCGGGTGCAGACACCGCGACGTTGCGGCGAGTTCTGCATGGCAGGGCTCTTCGAATTGATCTTTTCGACCGTTCGACCCTGACGCACCAGTTGATTGATGGTTGGCATGAATGAATTAGTCCCAAAACAACCCAGCCTTGGTGGTGAAACCGCCCTTGGTCGTGACTCAAGGAAGCCGGGAATAACGAAAACGTGAAACCCTTCGGAAAATTCCGAAAAGCCCACGAGTATAGCAGGCAGGTCTGAAATGGCAATGTCAGGCGCCTGGAGCGCCCGCCACCACCCGTTTCAGCCCTCTTTTTCCTGTCTCTTACTTGATCCAGAGACGCACGGCGTCCCAGGCGCGGCCGAAGACGCCGGCCTGCTCGACCGGCTCCAGGGCGACCAGCGGCACGTCCGCCAGGGGCTGGTCGTCCAGCGTGACCTTGAGCGAGCCGACGGCCTGGTACTTGGTGAACGGCGCGACCAGCGGATCGGGGCGCGACACCTGCGTCTTGATCTTGCTGGCGGAACCGGTCGGCACGGCGACCACGATGGCCTCGGGGCGGCCCAGCTTCAGCACGTTGGCCTTGCCCTTCCAGACGGCGGGCGTGGCAGCCGGCTGGCCGGCGTCGAACAGGCGCACGGCGTCGTAGGCCGTGTAACCCCAGTTCAGCAGCTTCTGCGACTCGTTGGCACGCACGGCCTCGCTGCTGGCCCCCAGCACGATCGACAGCAGGCGGCGGCCGCCGGTCAGGTTCGGGAAGTCGCGCTTGGCGGTGGCGATCATGCAGTAGCCGGCGGCGTCGGTGTGGCCGGTCTTCAGGCCGTCGACCGTCGGGTCGCGGAACAGCAGCAGGTTGCGGTTGGTGTCGTTGGTCGACGGGGTGCCCGGGTAGCGGTACTTCTTGATGGCGTAGTACTTGGCTTCCTCGGGAAAGTCGCGCACCAGGCGCGTGGCCAGGATGCTCAGATCGCGCGCCGTGGTCGTGTGGCCGGGTGCCGTGAGGCCTTCGGGGTTCTTGTAGGTGGTGTTCTTCATGCCCAGCACCTTGGCCTGGGCGTTCATCATCTCGACGAAGTGCTCCACCGTGCCGCCCACGCCTTCGGCCAGCGCCACCGTGGCGTCGTTGCCCGACTGCACGATCACGCCCTTGATCAGGTCTTCCACCGGCACCTGCATCTTGGGGTCGATGAACATGCGCGAACCGGGCATCTTCCAGGCGCGCGGGCTCACCGGCAGGGTCTGGGTCAGCGTGATCTTCTTGGCGCGCAGCGCATCGAACGCGACGTACGCGGTCATCAGCTTGGTGAGCGAGGCCGGCTCGACGGGGCTGTCGATGTCCTTCTGCGCCAGGATCTGGTTCGCGGTCACGTCCAGCAGCAGGTAGCTGCGCGCGGCGATTTCAGGCGGAGCCGGCATCTGGGCGGCGGCGATCACGCCAACCGAGGCAGCAGCGGTCAGCACCAGTGCGCGAAGCGCAGTGAAAAAACGATTCATGGAGAGTGTGGGAAGAGGCGAAAACAAGCCTGAAAGGCTTTCATTCGGTGCCCGCGCGCAGATGGCGGGCGACCAGGCTTTTGAGCAGCGGCAATTGTCCGTGAAAGAAATGGCCGCCCCCGGGAATAACCGTGACAGGGAGTGACTGGGGACGCGCCCAGTCCATCACGGCGGTGAGAGGCACGGTGTCGTCGGCTTCGCCATGGACCACCAGCGCGCGCTCGTGCGCCTCGGCCGGCAGCGTGGCCACCGAGAAGCGCGAGGCGGCCGTGCCGACCAGCACCAGCTGCCGCACGTCGCGTGCGGCCCAGAGCTTCTCGGCCGCGCAGCTGGCCACGAACGCACCGAAGGAAAAGCCGGCAATGGCCAATTGGCCTTCGGGCGCGAGCTGGCCGACGACATGCAGCATGTCCTCGAGCTCGCCGCGCCCTTCGTCGTGGGCGCCTTCGCTGGCACCCACGCCGCGGAAGTTGAAGCGCACGGCCGTCCAGCCGCAGGACACGAAGGCGCGTGCCAGGGTCTGCACGACCTTGTTGTCCATCGTGCCGCCGAACAGCGGGTGCGGATGGGCGATTACCGCGATGCCGCGCGCGTCGCCGGACGGCAGATCGCGCTGCACCTCGATCACGCCCGCGGCGCCCTGGAGGCTGATTTTTTCGGTCTGGGAGTTCATGGCGCTGGGGTTGGCTGGGCCGGCGATGCCGGCAACGTGCACGGTACGAGCACGGGGTCCGCGGGAAAGTTCAGCGGCCGACGTCGGGCGGCAACACCAGCCGCTCGACGACCTGGCCATTCTTCAGATGGGACTCGACGATCTCGTCGATGTCTTCCGCGTCCACGAAGGTGTACCAGACAGCCTCCGGGTAGACCACCGCAACAGGCCCGCCCGCGCAGCGGTCGAGGCAGCCGGCCTTGTTGACGCGCACCTTGCCGGGCCCGGCGAGCCCCTGCTCCTTCACCTTGGCCTTGCAGCGGTCAAAGCCTTCCTGCGCGTTGTGCAGGGCGCAGGAGTCTTCGCCATTCTTGCGTTCATTCAGGCAGAAGAAGATGTGGCGGCCGTAGTAGCCGGACGGCGCGGCGGGAGTGGTGCTGGGCATCGACCGATTTTATGAGCGCGCGTGCTCAGGCCGAGGGCGGCGCCGCGACAGCGCGGCCACCACGTACACCAGCACCGCGAAGGGCCAGCCCCAGCCCAGCCACTGGGCCAGGCCGTGGAAGCGGATGAAACGGCCCTGCTCCCAGGTGGCCAGGGTCTGTGCAAAGTAGGCGCTCTCGGGCGCCTGGTTCAGCAGGCTCAGCTGGAGCACGAGCCCCATGAGCAGCAGTGCGCCGCACAGCCGGCGCGGCGCAAAGAGCAGCAGCACGCCCGCGAACACCGCCGCGGCCAGCCCGACCTGCACCGGCAGATCGAGCCAGGCCCACGCGTGCTCCGGGCCGTAGCTCATGGCCGCCGACAGGGCCGAAGCCGCGACGCCCGCGAGCAGGATGAGCGGCAGCAGCACCGCACGCTGCACCACATTGCGCGCCACGAGATAGCCCAGCAGGCACGGCACCAGCGCGCCGAGCATCACGCACAGCAGCTCCACGGCCGGCACCAGCGGCTCCAGCTCGAACTGGCGCACCGGCAGCCAGTCGATGAAGGGCGTGTCGAGCAGCCACTCGGAAATCGTCGTCTCCAGCCGTTCGAAGACCTGACCGAGGCCGAAGGTGACGGCGGCAGGGAACAACAGGGCAAAGGGCCAGAGCGCGAGCAGCACGAGACCGCCGCGCGCGTCCTCGACGAACCATTGCGAGCGCACGCGGCTCCAGTGGGCGATCGCACCGAGCCGCTCCAGCGCCGCGGCCAGCACCGCGCCGAGCACCGTGCCGGCGGTGTTCAGCCCCAGGTCGACATTGGAAGGAATGCGCGCCGGCAAATAACTCTGCAGCGTCTCCATGGCAAAGGCGATCGCCGCGCCCGCCACCGTGGCGCGCAGCAACGCACGCCACACACTGTGACTGCTGCCCGTGCGCAGCACGCTCAGCGCGCACAGGAAACCGAAGGGCACGTAGCCCGCCACGTTCACCCCGAAATCGAACCCCGTCCAGTACTTGGGCCAGGGCGCCGACAGGTAGGCCCAGGGCGCGATCCCCTGGTCACGCCAGTCGGCGAAGGGGTACAGGCTGGCATAGACGATCAGCGCCGCATAGGCCAGCGCCAGGGGGAGCGCGGCAGACTTGTGCGGCATGTCTACCGTCGACACGGGCTCAGAAGGGCTTCACCACCACCAGGATCACGATGCCCAGCAGTAGCAGCACGGGCAACTCGTTGAACCAGCGGTACCAGCGGTCGCTGCGGCGGTTGCCGCCCGCCGCAAAACGGCGCAGCAGCACGCCGCAGCCATGGTGGTAGCCGATGGCCACCAGCACCAGGGCCAGCTTGGCGTGCATCCAGCCGTTGCCGGGGCCGCGCCCGATGCCGTAGCCCAGCCAGAGCCAGGCGCCGAACACCAGCGCCGGCACGGCCAGGAAGGTCGTGAACCGCAGCAGCTTGCGCGCCATCAGGAGCAGGCGCTCACGCTCCGCGACCGACTCGGGGGGCACCATCGCCAGGTTGACGAAGATGCGCGGCAGATAGAACAGCCCGGCAAACCAGCTGGCAATGAAAACAATGTGAAGAGATTTGACCCAGAGCATGGCGGCAGTTTAGTGGTGGCTGCACACTGACCCCTTTTCGGGCCCTTTGCCAAGGTTTCGGGCAAAAAAAAGCCCGACGTCTTCACGTCGGGCTGGGAAGCCCTTTTGCTGTCACACATCAAGGCACCCGCTCAGGGAGGAAAAGCGGGGAGCGGCAAGCCGCCCGCTTCAGAATTTAACAAAGACGAAACAAGGTTTCAAGCGATTGAGGCAGTTTCTTTGACTTTTACAACAAAAATCTAGAACTTAAGTTCTATTAATTTCCGTAGTTGTCAGACAACTTGCCTCCAGCAGCGCTGGGCTGCGATTTCGCGCTTCAGGCACAATTTTAGATATATGACGTCACCATTTTCCCCGCTCGCGATGTTCCCCGCCGGCCGCCCGCGACGGCTGCGCCGCGATGCCTTCACCCGCAACCTGGTGCGCGAGCATGCGCTGACGACGAACGACCTGATCTACCCGGTGTTCGTGCAGGAAGGCGAGAAGCGCCGCGACGCCGTGCCCTCGATGCCCGGCGTGGACCGCCTGAGCCTCGATTTGCTGCTGCCCGTGGCCGAGCAGTGCGTGCAGGCCGGCATCCCGGTGATGGCGCTGTTCCCGGTGATCGACGCCAGCCTCAAGACGCCTGCGGGCGACGAGGCCTTCAACCCCGACGGGCTGATTCCCCGCGTGGTGGCCGCGCTCAAGGCGCGCTTCCCCGAACTGGGCGTGATGACCGACGTGGCGCTCGACCCCTACACCAGCCACGGCCAGGACGGCCTGCTCGACGACACCGGCTACATCCTCAACGACGCCACCGTTGAAGTGCTGGTGAAGCAGGCACTCACACAATCGCAAGCTGGCGTCGATATTGTGGCGCCGAGCGACATGATGGACGGCCGCATCGGCGCGATCCGCACCGCGCTCGAAGCCCGCGGCGACATCCACACACGCATCATGGCCTACAGCGCCAAGTACGCCAGCGCCTTCTACGGCCCCTTCCGCGACGCCGTCGGCTCGTCCGCGACGCTCGGCAAGAGCAACAAGAAGGTCTACCAGATGGACCCCGGCAACAGCGACGAAGCCCTGCGCGAGGTCGCCATCGACATCGCCGAAGGCGCCGACATGGTCATGGTGAAGCCCGGCATGCCCTACCTGGACATCGTGCGCCGCGTGAAGGACGAGTTCCGCGTGCCGACCTTCGCCTACCAGGTGAGCGGCGAGTACGCCATGCTGAAGGCCGCCGCCCAGAACGGCTGGCTCGACCACGACGCCGTGGTGCTCGAAAGCCTGCTGGCTTTCAAGCGCGCCGGCGCCGACGGCGTGCTGACCTACTTCGCGCTTGACGCCGCCCGGTTGCTACAAAAATAATAGCTACTGCGGCATGCCTGCTGCACCTCCACGGCACTTCTGGCGTGGAAGAAGAACCACCGGGGGCGAGTGTCCATGCGCATCTTCGAAATCAGCCGCTCGCAGGTCAGCGAGCACGCCTCGCTGGCGCCGCTGGCCGTGCCGGGCGCCTGCGCCGCCGCCAGCTACCTCTGGATTTCGCTGACGCGCGACGAATTCCGCGCGGCCCAGCCCGAGGTGCAGCAGATCCTGCAGACGCTGTGCCAGACCCAGCTGGTCGACCTGCACGTGGCCGACCTGCTCAACGACCAGCTGCCCTCGCACTACGACTACACCTCGCTGTACGACGTGCTGGTGTTCCGCCGCCTAGCCACAGGCAACGGCGCTGAAACCGGCAACAGCGGGGAGCCTTCGCTGCCGCAACGCCCCTCGCGCGGCGGCCCGCCGGTGCTGCGCCGCATCGACACCCGCCCCGTCGGCTTCGCGGTGTTCGACCGCGTGCTGCTGTCGGTGCACCCCGAAGACGGCACGGTGCGCGACGCCTTCGCCGCCCGGCTGCTGGCGGCCGCCTCGTCCGACGACCGCGGCACGCCGGCGCTCGACGTGCGCGCCACCTCGGCCCGCCTGCCGGCCAGCCCCGCCGACCTGATGCTGCGCATCGTCAACCTGATCGTCGACGGCTACCTCGACATGCGGCGCGAGCTCACGAAGCAGCTCGACCACTGGCAGACCGAGCTCATCGACCCGCGCAGCCGCTTCACCAACTGGAGCGCGCTGATGGAAGCGCGCCAGTCGCTGCACCGCCTGGACGAGATCTGCGAAGACCAGCGCGCCGCCATGCAGGACTGGATCGATTCGCTCGAAACCCTGCCCGTGCCGCAGGGCGAGACCGCGCAGCGCGAGCGCGACCTGATCATGGTGCGCAGCCGCGACGTGCTGGAGCACATCCAGCGCGTGGTGCACCACGTGCACCGGCTCGAGCAGAACGCCGAGACCGCCGTGCAGATGCACTTCAGCGTCCAGGGCCACCGGGCCAACGACATCATGCGGGTGCTGACCGTGCTCACCGCCATCTTCCTGCCGCTCAACCTCATCGCGGGCATCTTCGGCATGAACTTCGAGTTCATCCCGCTGGTGCACAAGGCGGACGGCTTCTGGATCGCGATGTCGGCCATGCTGGTCATCGCGGTGCTGCTGGTCCTGATCTTCTGGCGCAAGCGCTACCTCGCCCGCACGCGCTGAACGCCCTCCCCGCTCCCGAGCGCCCATGAAAAAAGCCACGCAGATGCGTGGCTTTCTTTTGTCAGCTCTGACCGCCCCGGAAGGCGACTGGCTTCGCGGCCAATTACTTGGCGACGGCGCCCGAACCTTGCTGGGCTTGAACGCGTGCGTCCATCGGGTTCACCATGGTCGAGATGACCTTGCTGTTGACGCGCGAACCCGAGGTCACGTTCTGGTCGGGAGCGTAGGCGGTGCGGATGGCTTCGGCTTCGACGATCGAACGGTCCTTCGACACGGCCACGGTTTCCGCGCCGCGCGAACCACGCACGACGTTCTGGTTCGGGGCTGCGGCGGTGCGCTGGGCTTCGGCGTTGACTTCGTCGCGGCTCTTGGACGAGATCACTTGGGTCACGCCTTGGTACGTCTCGGCTTGGGCGCCGGTGGCGGCCAGGAGGGTCAGGGCGGCGGCTGCGAAAATGTGCGAGGTCTTCATGTCTGTTCCTTGTGTTCGGCTAGATGGGATGTCCACCAGGCTTGCACGTTGGCTCGCCTGTGCGGCGAGTGTCAGCCGGAATTCCCTCGGGAAAACACTCGGTTCAGAGACACGGTGTTTCCTGTAGCGAAACAATCAGTCAACAAAGTCGTGCACGCAAAAAACCCGGACACGCGCCGCCTGACTGCTTCCGGCTTACACCAGAACCCCGCGCCGGTCCTATCCGGCAAAACCCCCGAGAATCGGCACACCGCGCTCCCTCGCGAAAAACAACGGGCTTCACTGACATGGACAGTCTCGATCTGATCAAAACCTTCCGGGAAGTCGCCTCGCACGGCAGCTTCTCCCAGGCCGCCAAGCGGCTCGACATGTCGAAGGCCACGGTCAGCAAGTACGTCGCCGAACTCGAGACCCGCTTCGGCGTGCGCCTGCTCAACCGTTCCACGCGTTCCGTCAGCCTCACCGACGCCGGCCAGCTGCTGCTCGAACGCAGCACGCCGATGCTCGAGATGGTCGAGCTCACCCAGGCCGAACTGCAGGAACGCGCCAGCCAGCCCGGCGGCCGGCTGCGCATCTCGGCCCCGCACGGCATGGGCAACGGCGAATTCCCCGACCTGCTGGCCGACTTCATGCGCCACTACCCCGACGTGAGCATCAGCCTGCAGCTGACCAACCGCACCGTCGACCTCGCCGAGGAAGGCATCGACGTCGACATCCGCAGCGGCCCGGTGGAAGACGCCAACCTCATCGTGCGCAAGCTGCGGCTCATCCACATGGTGGTCTGCGCCTCGCCGGTCTACTGGAAGAAGCACGGCAAGCCCGCGCACCCGCAGGAGCTCGCCCACCACGAGGCGCTGACCCATTCGCTGCTGGGCACGCAGCCCGCGTGGCGCTTCGATGACAACGGCCAGCCCCTGGACGTGCAGGTCAAGAGCCGCATGGACTGCACCGAAGGCGCACCGCTGATCCGCGTCGCGATGCGCGGCTTCGGCGTGATCTACCTGCCCTCGCTGCTGGTGCAGTCGCACATCGACAGCGGCGAGCTGGTGCCGGTGCTCGAAGGCTATGCGCGCAAGGACATGTGGCTGTCGGCCGCCTACCTGCAGCGGCGCCACAACAGCGCGGCGCTGCGCGCGCTGCTCGACTTCCTGCAGACCCGGGTCGGCGCCAAGAAATAGAAATGAAAAAGCCCGGCACTGCCGGGCTTTCTTCTTGAGACGTGCCGGATCAGCCGACGTGCTTGGCAAAGAAGGCCAGCACGCGTTCACGCGCCGGCTTCGCCGCCTCGGCGTTGTACGAGCCGCGCTGGTCGCAGTTGAAGCCGTGGTCGGCTTCGTAGACATGCACGTCCACCTCGGGGTGCGCCTTCTTGAAGGCCTCGATGGTGTCCAGCGGAATCCAGTGGTCGCGGTTGCCGAACTGCGCGAGCACCGGCACCTTCGGCTGGCGTGCGCTTTCTTCCGGCGTCGTCATGCCGCCACCGTAATAAGGTGCGGCAGCGGCCAGGCCCGGCAGCAGGGCCGCGGCGCGCCAGACCAGCAGGCCGCCCCAGCAGTAGCCGACGATGCCGACCTTGCCCGCCTTCGAGGCGTAGGCGATCGCGGCTTCCAGGTCCTGCAGCACGCCGGGCGCGGGCAGCGCCTCGACCGCGGTCTTGTAGCCGAAGCCGGTCTTCATGTCGTCGTCGCTGTAGCCCAGCTCGACGCCGGGCTTGACGCGGTGGAAGGTCGACGGCGCCACGGCCAGGTAGCCGTCGGCCGCGTAGCCGTCGGCCACCGAGCGGATGTGCGAGTTCACGCCGAAGATTTCCGGCACCACCACCACGGCGCCGCGCGGCGTGCCCGCGGGCTCGGCCACGTAGGCGGGAAAGGTGAAGCCATCCTTGGCGGTGAGGTCGATGAATTGGCCCATGGGGTTCTCCTGAAACGATGGAATGAAAAAAGAAAAAGCAGGTCGGCTTGCGCGCGCCGTTACGCGCGCAGCGCCCGCTCGACGAAATCGAGCCGGTCCTGGCCCCAGAAGATCTCGCCGTCGATCACGTAGCTCGGCGCGCCGAACACCTGGATGTCGATCGCTTCCTGCGTGTAAGCCTCGTAACGCTCCTGCACCGCCTGGCTCTGCGATTGCTCGGCGCGCTTGGCCGGCAGGCCGCATTCCGCGACCAGGGCTTCGAGCAGGTTCGGGTCGCCGATGTTCCGCTCCTGCACCCACACGGCCGCGAACACCGCCGCGCTGATGCGCATCGCGGCCTCGGTGCCGTCGTGCAGGTCGACCGCGATGATCAGCCGCGCCGCATCGTCGCCGGCCACCGGAAAGAACTTCGGCTTCGGGTTCAGCGGCAGGCCCAGGTGCTTGGAGAAGCGCGCCAGTTCGAGCAGCCGGTAGGCCTGGCGCTGCGGTGCGCGCTTGCCCAGCGGCAGCCCGCCCGACACCGGGAACACGCTGCCCATGTCGATGGGCCGCACGCGCACGGTGGCGCCGGCGGCCGCGGCGATGGCGGCAAAGCGGGTATGCCCCAGATAGGTCCACGGGCTCTGTGGCGCAAAGTAATAGTCGATGGTCTTGTGCATTCAGTAACCTCCGTGCTTCGCACTGCGGTGCGAGCTGGCTTGGGGCGGCGCGGCGCGGTGCTCATGCTCGTGCTCATGCGCCAGCCCTCGGTGATGTAATCCAGGCCGTCGGTTTTAACTGACGCACAGTTTCTCTGCAGGAGGTGGGATTTGGACCAGGTGCTCTTGATCACCGGCGGTGGGCGCGGCATTGGTGCCGCCACGGCCTTGCTCGCCGCGAAGCGCGGCTATGCCGTGGCCGTGAACTACGCCAGCAACTCGCTGGCCGCCGACGAGGTGGTGCGGACCATCCGCGCGGGCGGCGGCACCGCCATGGCGGTGCAGGCCGACGTGGGCGACGAAGCCCAGGTGCTCGCGATGTTCGCGAAGGTCGACGCCAAGCTCGGGCGCCTCACGGCGCTCGTGAACAACGCCGGCGTGGTCGACGTGCAGGCGCGCGTCGACGAAATGAGCGTGGCGCGCCTGGAGCGCATGTTCCGCATCAACGTGATCGGCAGCTTCGTCTGCGCGCGCGAGGCGGTGAAGCGCATGAGCACGAAGCACGGCGGCGAAGGCGGCGCCATCGTCAACATCTCCAGCGGCGCCGCGCGCATCGGCTCGCCCGGCCAGTACGTCGACTACGCGGCCAGCAAGGCGGCCATCGACACCTTCACCATCGGCCTGGCCAAGGAAGTGGCCGACGAAGGCATCCGCGTGAACGCGGTGCGCCCCGGCGTGATCGACACCGACATCCACGCCTCCGGCGGCCAGCCTGGCCGCGCCGCCGAGATGGGCCCAGGCGTACCGATGAAGCGCAGCGGCACCGCCGAAGAAATTGCCGGTGCCGTCCTGTGGCTGCTCTCGCCCGAGGCCAGCTACACCACCATGGCCCTGCTCGACGTGACCGGAGGACGCTGAGCCATGAGCACCTCCATGGACCTCATCAAGCCGCTGGTCACGCTGGTGGCCATCGTCAACCCGCTGGCCATCGTGCCCTTCTTCATCCACTACACGCAGGATTACTCCGACGCCCAGCGCAAGCGCACGGTGCGCATGTCGGCCTTCAGCGCCTTCGTGGTCATTGCCGTGAGCGCGCTCATCGGGCTGCAGCTGCTGTCCTTCTTCGGCATCTCGATCGCGAGCTTCCAGGTCGGCGGCGGACTGCTGCTGCTCATGAGCTCGATCTCGATGCTCAACGCGCAGCCGGCCGAGAGCAAGACCAACGTCGACGAGCTGCGCGCGGTGGAGGTGAAGGCGTCGATGGGCGCCTCCATCGCGGTGGTGCCGCTCACCATTCCGCTGCTTACCGGCCCGGCCGCGATCTCCACCGTAGTGATCTACGCCGACAAGACGCAGCACCTGTGGGAGCTGGGGCTGCTGGTCGGCTATGGCGTGGTGGTGGCGCTGGCGACCGCGCTGGCGTTTTCGCTCGCGCAGCCGATCGCGCGGGTGCTCGGCAAGACCGGCATCAACATCATGACGCGGCTGATGGGCCTGATTCTCGCGGCACTCGCGGTCGAGGTGATGGCCGACGGGCTCGGCAAGCTGTTCCCGATCCTGTCGAAAGTCGCCTGAACAGGTTCAGGCCAGCATCTTCTCGATGACCTTCCAGTGCGCCGGCTCCACCGGCGTGATCGACAGCCGGTTGCCCTTGCGCAGGATGACCAGATCGGCCAGCTCGGGCTTGGCGCGCAGCTCGGGCAACGCCAGCAGCCGCGTCTTGCGCAGCGCCTGCACGTCGACCAGCAGCCAGCGCGGGTCTTCCTTCTTCGCGCCGGCGTCGTAGTACGGCGACTTCGGGTCGAACTGCGTCGGATCAGGCTGGATGCCCGAGGCCACGCGCGCGATGCCGGCAATGCCGGGCTCGGGGCAGCTCGAGTGATAGAACAGCACGCCGTCGCCGACCTTCATGCCGTCGCGCATGAAGTTGCGTGCCTGGTAGTTGCGCACGCCGGTCCACGCCACGGTGGCGTCGGGCGCGGCGAGGGCATCGTCGATCGAGACCTCGTCGGGCTCGGATTTCATCAACCAGTACTGGGGCATGGCGGCGGTCTCGCGAAGGGGATTTCGCGGAATATAGCCGCTCGCCCCATTCCGGGGCGCTCCTCGTTTACGGCGTCACGTAGTCGGAAACGACGACCCACTTGCCGTCCTTGATCTGCGACAGCCGCGACTGGTCGTTGCCCAGGCGCTTGGTGGCGGTGTAGGTGCTCTTCGGGCTGCCGAACATGTCGGGCTCGAAGGTCATGCTGTCCATCGCCTTGATGAAGCTGTCGGTCGTCAGGTTCGGACCGGCCTTGGTCGCGGCCTTGATGAACGAGTCGATGATCACGTAGCCGTACACCGAGAACACGGTCGGGTCTTCGTTGAACTTGGTCTTGTACTTGTTGGCCCAGAAGCGCAGCGGTTGCGACTGCTCGTCGGTGTAGGGGTTCTGCACCGTCATGGTGGCGTACACGCCGTCCATGGCCTTGCCGCCCAGCTTGTGAATCAGGTCGGTGTAGGCCGCGCTCGAGCCCAGGAAGGTCGGGTTGAAGCCGGTCTTGCGCGACTCGCCCACCGTGCCGATGGTCTCGCGGATGATGGTGCCGAGCACCACGAGGTCGCAGTTGGCAGCCTTCATCTTGGCGACCTGCGAGCTGAAGTCGGTGGCGCCGCGCTTGAACGAGGTCTTCTCGGCCAGCTCCATGCCCGCGGCCTTCAGGCCGGCCTCGGCGCCGCGCTGCACTTCCAGGCCGAACTCGTCGTCCTGGTAGATCGTGCAGACCTTCTTGGCGCCCTTGTCCTTGATCATCTTGGGCAGTGCCAGGCGGATCTGGTCGTAGTAGGTGGCCGCGAACGAGTACTTCAGCCGGTTCAGCGGCTCGTACATTTCGCGCGCCGCCGTGATGGGCATGTAGTTGACGACGTTCTTGTCGAACTGCACCGGCATCGCCGCCATGTTCTGTGCCGTGCCGATGTGGCCGGCCATGATGAAGATCTTTTCCTGGTTGACCAGCTTCTGCGCCGCCAGCACCGCCTTCTTCGGGTCGTAGCCTGAGTCCTCCACGAAGAGCTTGAGCTTGCGGCCGTTGAGGGTGCCCTGCTCGTTGAGTTCGTCCACGCGCAGCTGCATGCCGTTGCGCGCCTGCTTGCCGAAGCCCGCGAGCGGACCCGACAGGTCCTGGATGGTGCCGATGCGGATCTCGTCCTTGGTCACGCCCTGCTGCTGCGCCGACGCGAGCGTCGCGATCAGGCCCAGCACAGCCAGCGTCGTCAATGTCTTGAGCTTCGTCATAGCGTTGTCTCCTCGGGTTGGCAAAAAAGAGGTCAGCGGTACATGGCGTCGATGCGCTGCGCGTACTTGGTCTGCACCAGCTTGCGCTTGAGCTTCATCGTGGGCGTGAGCTCCTCGTCCTCGGCGCTGAGCTGCGTCTCAAGCAGGAAGAACTTCTTGATCTGCTCGACGCGCGCGAACTTGGCGTTGACGCGATCGATCTCGCCCTGGATCAGGTCCTGCACTTCCTGCGTGCGTGTCAGGCTCTCGTAGTTGCTGAACGGCACGTCGTGGTCCTGCGCGAATTTCTCGACGTTCTCCTGGTCGATCATGACGATCACCGTGAGGTAGGGCCTCTTGTCGCCGATCACCACGGCATCGGTGATGTAGAGGCTGAACTTGAGCTCGTTCTCCAGCTCGCTCGGGGTCACGTTCTTGCCGCCTGCCGTGATGATGATGTCTTTCATCCGGTCGGTGATGCGGAAATACCCGTCCTCGTCCATCACGCCCACGTCCCCCGTGTGCAGCCAGCCGTCGGCGTCGATGGTCTCGGCGGTCTTCTCCGGCAGATTCAAATAGCCCATGAAGACATTGGGGCCGCGCACCAGGATCTCGCTGGTGGCCGGATCGATGCGCACCTCGTTGTAGCCCGTGGCCGGGCCGATGGAGCCCGGCTTGATGCGGGTGACGGGCACGGCCGTGGAGGCGCCGCACGACTCCGTCATGCCCCACACCTCGAGCATGGGCACGCCCAGCGCGAGGTACCACTTGACCAGCTCGGGCGAAATGGGGGCCGCGCCGGTCACGAGAAAGCGCGCGCGATGGATGCCGATGAGCTTGCGCGCGTTGTCCAGCGCCAGCAGCCGCGCCAGCCGGAACTTCAGGCGCAGCCCCGTGCCGATCTCCTGCCCCGCGAGCACCTTGTTGGCGATGGTCTCGCCCACGCCGATGCTCCAGTGGTAGGCGGCCTGCTGCAGCGGGCTGGCCTCCTTCAGCGCGATCATCACGCCCGAATAGAACTTCTCCCACACGCGCGGCACGCCGGTGAACACCGTCGGCGCGATCTCGCGCACGTTCTCGGGCACCGTCTCGGGGTTCTCGACGAAGTTGAGGATCGAGCCCGTGTACATCGCGAAGTACTCGCCGCCCATGCGCTCGGCGATGTGGCACAGCGGCAGGAAGCACATGCGCTCGTCTTTCTCGTCCTGCGCGATGAGCGTGTTGTAGCCGCGCGCGGTGTACACCAGCCCCGCGTGGCTGTGCATGGCGCCCTTGGGCTTTCCGGTGGTGCCCGAGGTGTAGACCAGAATGGCGAGGTCTTCGGGCCGACAGGCCGCCACGCTGCGCTCCACCGCCTGCGGATCGCCCGCCAGGTGCGTGCGGCCAAGGGCGCGCAGCGCATCGAGGCTCATCACGCCCGGGTCGTCGAGTTCGCGCAGGCCTTCCATGTCGAACACGACCACGCGGCGCAGGCCGGGCAGGCGGGCGCGCACCTCGAGCGCCTTGTCGAGCTGCTCGTCGTCTTCCACGAAGAGCACGGTGGTGCGCGAGTCTTCGCACAGGTACTGCACCTGCGAGGCAGCGTCGGTCGGGTAAATGCCGTTGGACACACCGCCGCAGCTGAGCACGGCCAGGTCGGCCAGCACCCATTCGATGACGGTGTTCGAAAGAATGGACGCGCACTCGCCGCGCGTGAAACCGATGGCCTGCAGACCGGCCGCGATCTCGCGCACGGCCTCGGACGTCTGGCGCCAGCTCCAGCTGCGCCAGATGCCCAACTCTTTCTGCCGCATCCAGATGTTGTCGCCGCGCTGGCGCACGGCGTTCCAGAACATGGCCGAGAGCGTGTCGCCGGGCACGAGGATGTCGTGGCCGGGTTCGATGGTTCGCAGATCCCAGAGTCCTTGCATGGCGACGGCTACCTCCAGGTCTTCTTCTTTTTCCAGCGCCGCTCGCCGCGCACGCCGTCGTCCTTGACACCGAGGTAGAACTCCTTGATGTCGTCCTTCTCGCGCAGGCGTTCGCACGAGTCTTCCATCACGATGCGGCCGTTCTCCAGCACGTAGCCGTGGTCGGCGGCGTTGAGCGCCATGTTCGCGTTCTGCTCCACCAGCAGGATGGTGGTGCCGCGCTCGCGGTTGATGCGCACCACGATCTCGAAGATTTCCTTGGTGAGCTTGGGGCTCAGGCCCAGGCTGGGCTCGTCCAGAAGGATGAGGTGCGGCGCCGCCATGATGGCGCGCGAGATGGCCAGCATCTGCTGCTGGCCGCCCGAGAGCAGGCCGGCGTCCTGCGTGGCGCGCTCGCGCAGGATCGGGAAGTAGGTGAAGACGGTCTCGATGTCCCGCGCCACGCCGTCGCGGTCCTTGCGCGTGTAGGCACCCATCAGCAGGTTGTCCTTCACCGACAGCAGCGGAAACACCTCGCGCCCTTCCGGCACGTGGCTCAGCCCCTGCTGCACGATGAAGGCCGGGTCTTTCGCCGTGATGTCCTGCCCCTGGAACTCGATGCTGCCTTTGCGCGGATCGATGATCCCCGAGATGGTCTTGAGGATCGTCGTCTTGCCCGCGCCGTTGGAGCCAAGCACCGTCGCGATCTCGCCCTTGCGCACCTTCAGGCTCACGCCGCGGATGGCCTTGATGGGGCCGTAGGCGCTTTCGACGTTGAGCAGTTGAAGCACGACGTCGCTCATGCCGCTGCTCCCTGGTTCAAGGCGGAACATGCAGAGCCATCACGCCACCACGAAGCCCGGCGTGCGGTGCGGCGTGGGCGCCCCCTCTGTGCCGCCGAGGAGCGCAGCGTTTCGCGGATCAGGGCTCGCAGCTGTTTGAGCGAAGCGAGTTCTGCGAGACCCCGCGAAACGCGAGCACCGCAGGGCAGCCGCGAAGCGGCCGGCGCAGTGGGGGCGACCGCGCCGTGCCGCGCACCGGGCGTCTCCAAAGAGGTAACGAAGAAGCAAGTCACGCCGCCACCCTCCGCAAACTGCTCACGTCATCCACAGTCCCAAGGTAAGCCTCGATGACACGCGAATCCGCTTGCACCTCGCGAGGCGACCCCGTAGCCAGCACCTCGCCCTGATTCATGGCCAGCACGCGATCCGACACCTTGGAAACCAGCGACATGTCGTGCTCGACCATCAACACCGACACCCCCAGCTCATGCTGGATGTCCTGAATCCAGAACGCCATGTCCGCCGTCTCCTCGACATTGAGCCCCGAAGAAGGCTCGTCGAGCAGCAGCAGCTTGGGCTCGGTGCACAGCGCGCGCGCCAGCTCCACCACCTTGCGCACGCCGTAGGGCAGCCCCGCCACCATCGAGTCGCGGTAGTGCTGCAGGTCGAGCAGGTCGATCACCTGCTCCGCCTTCTCGCGCGCCGCGATCTCGGCGCGGCGCGTGGCCGGCGTGAAGAACACCTCGCTCCAGAAGCCGGTCTGCCGGTGCGTGTGGCGCCCGATCAGCAGGTTGTGCAGCACGGTCGCATGCTCGAACAGCTCGATGTTCTGGAAGGTGCGCGCAATGCCCAGCGCGGCAATCGCGTGCGGCGCCTGCTGCGTGAGTGCGATCGCCCCGCCCGCCTCGCCATGCCAGGTGATCTCGCCCGTGGTCGGCGTGTAGATGCGGCTGATCAGGTTGAACACCGTCGTCTTGCCCGCGCCGTTCGGGCCGATGAGCGTGAACACCTCGCCGCGCCGCACGTCGAAGCTCACCTTGTTGACCGCCAGCACGCCGCCGAAGCGCACGCTCAGGTCTTTCGCGGAAAGAAGGACGTCGTTGCTCATCTCAGCCGGTCCGATTTGGTGAACGACTTCTGCCGCTTGAACAAACCCTTGCGGTAGAACGGGAAGAGCTGCAGCCAGGTGCGGATCTTGAGCCAGCGCCCGTACAGCCCCAGCGGCTCGAACAGCACAAAGGCGATCAGCACCAGCCCGTACACCAGCCCCTGCAGGCCGGGCGCCTGCCCGACCACCGCCGGCAACCAGTCCTTGCCCATCGAGATCAGCTGCGGCATCGCGATGAGAAAGATGGCGCCGAGGAACGCGCCGTGCACCGAGCCCAGCCCACCGATCACCACCATCAGCAGCAGGTCGATCGACTGCAGGATGTTGAACTGGTCCGGCGAGATGAAGCTCAGCTTGTGCGCATACAGCGCGCCGCCCAGCCCCGCGAGCGCCGCAGAGATCGCGAACGACATCGTCTTGTAGCGCGCCAGGTGGATGCCCATGCTCTGCGCCGAAATCTCCGAATCGCGGATCGCCACGAAGGCGCGCCCCGTCGGCGAACGCAGCAGGTTCAGGATGCCCAGCGTGGACACCACCGCGACCACCAGGCACAGAAAGTAGAAGCCTTCGCCCGAGCCCAGCGACCAGCCGAACAGCTGCGGCGACTTCACATGCAGGCCCGCGTTGCCGCCCGTCACGCTTTCCCAGCGCGCGAACACCTCCTCGACGATGAAGCCGAAGGACAGCGTCGCGATGCCCAGGTAGATGCCCTTCACGCGCAACGCTGGCATCGCCACCACCACGCCCACCGCCGCCGACAGCGCGGCCGACGCCAGCAGCGCGAGCGGAAACGGCACGCCCATGTTCGTCAGCACCCCTTGCGTGTACGCGCCCGTTCCGAGAAACGCCGCGTGCCCGATGGAGAACTGCCCCGTGAAGCCCGCCAGCAGCATCAGCCCCAGGCCGACGATGCCGTAGATCAGCACGAAGGTCAGCTGCGCGAGCCAGTACTCGTCGATGACCCACGGCGCGACAAGCAGGAAGGCCACGAGCAGGCTGTACCAGAGCACGTGGCCACCGTGCCGCGCGAGGCGGATGTCCTGGTCGTAGCTGGTCTTGAAGATGAAGCGCATGGGATGTTCAGACCTTCTTGCGCAGCTTCTCGCCGAACAACCCGTTCGGCTTGATCATGAGCATCAGCAGCACCACGATGTACGGCGCCGTGTCCTTGAAACCGTCTGGCAGGTAAAAGCCCGCGAACGACTCGACGATGCCGATCACCAGCCCGCCGACGATCGCGCCCGGCAGGCTGCCGAAGCCACCGACCACCGCGGCAGGAAAGGCCTTGAGCCCGATGAAGCCCATGTTGGCGTGCACGAAGGTGATGGGCGCCAGCAGCATGCCCGCGATGGCGGCCACCGCTGCGGCGAGCCCCCACACCAGCCCGTTGAGCCGCTTCACCGGAATGCCCATGTAGTAGGCCGCGAGCTGGTTCTGCGACGAGGCCTGCATCGCGATGCCCAGCTTGCTGTAGCGGAACATGGCGTACAGCAGGCCGCACAGGATCGCGGTGGCGACGATGATCACGAACTGCTCGAGGTTCACCACCAGCTCGCCGAGCTTCCAGATCTGGTCCTTGTAGGGCACGGCCAGCGTGTGGGTGTCGGTGCCGATGCCCGGCACCATGGTGATGAGGCCGCGCGCCACGTAGGCGATGCCGATGGTCAGCATCACGATCGAGAACTGCGGCTGCCCGAGGATCGGGCGGATCACCACCAGCTCGAGCAGCACGCCGAAGGCCGCCATGGCCACCACGGCCAAGAGCGCCGCAAGCCAGAACGGCATGCCGAACAGCGACATGCCCGCGAAGGCACCGAACGCGCCGAGCATCATCAGGTCGCCCTGCGCGAAGCTCACCGTTTCCGTGGCCTTGTAGATCAGCACGAAGCCCAGTGCGATGAGCCCGTAGATGCACCCTTGCGCGATGCCCGACAGCAGGAGTTGGAGGATCTGCATGCGATGCCGTCCCGCCTGCGCTTACTGCCGGAACCCGCCGGCCGCGTCGTGCAGCGCGAGGCGGCGCGAGCCTGCCACGATGTCGCTGGGCTTGAGCCCATAGACCTGGCGGATCGAATGGCTGAAGTGCGTGGAGTCGGGGTAGCCGGTGTCCAGCGCGATGTCGGTGAGCGTGCCGCTCTGGTGCACGTAGCGCAGCAGGCTGCGCGCACGCTTCCAGGCCCGGAAGCCGCGAAAGGCCATGCCCGTCTCCTGCTTGAACAGGTGCAAAAAGCGCGAGAACGACAGGTGCACCGAGGCCGCGCAGTCTTCCGCCGAGGCGGGCGCGGCCGGGTCGGCCACGAGCATGTCGACCACCTTGCGGATGCGCGCGTCGAGCGGGCGCGGCGTGAGCGGGCCGTCGAAGAACAGCGCGTCGAAATCGAAGCCGTCGAAGTCGATGCCGCGCGCCGAGGCCGCCAGCAGGTGGGCATGGACCTCGCGCATGCGCTGCACGAAGGCCGGCGCATCGACCGGGCCGCAGTGCTGCAAGAAGGCCGGCATGCGCGCGGGATCGACCGACTCCGATTCGATCAGCAGGTTGAAGATCAGCGGGCAGGCGCTCTCGACCTGGTGCGGCACGTGCGGCGGCACCACGATGAACTCGCCGCTTTGCCAGGCCCCGCCGCCGATGCGGATGCGGTTGGGCGGCGCACCGACGGGCGACACGTACACGCCGTGCCCGCCCATGGCGCGCTCGGCCGCGGCGCCGAGCAGCCCGGCGTAGAAGACGCGCTGCGGCGTGAGCCACATGAGGCGTTCGCCCTGCCGTGCATCGCCGCCCGAAGGCGTCGACGTCCTGGTTCGCTGCATGGTGTCTGTCTCCTGCATCGGTCGACGACGTCCGACCGGGGGGTGGCGTCGTGTTCGCTGGATCGTAGCGGCGAGGGCCTTGCGCGCGGCATCCATTTGCGCGGGGACTTTCCCTAGGCCGACGCGAACGCGCGGCGCAGTTCCGCCGCGCACAACGCGACGGCGGTGTGGGCCTCGTCGAGCACCTTGCCCATGGTGATGAAGCCATGGATCTGGCGCTCGAAGCACACGTAGTTCGCGCGGTTGCCGGCGGCCGTGAGCGCCTCGGCATACGCCGCGCCTTCGTCGCGCAGCGGGTCGTAGCCGGCCGTGAGCACGAGCGCCGGCGGCAGGCCCGACAGGTCGGTGTGCAGCAGCGGCGAGGCGCGCCAGTCGAGGTCGTGCTTCGCGTCGGTGATGTAGTGGTCGTGGAAGTAGGTCATCGTGTCGCGCGTGAGCAGGTAGCCCTGCCCGTTCGCCTGGTGCGACGGATGGCCGCGGCGCATGTCGGTGGCCGGGTAGATCAGGAGCTGGAACACGATCGGCAGGTCGCCCGCATCGCGCGCGGCGATCGACGCCACGGCCGCGAGGTTGCCGCCCGCGCTGTCGCCGCCCACCGCGAGGCGGCTCGCATCGAGCCCCAGCGCGGCGGCTTCGCGGCGCAACCAGCGGGTGGCGGCGAGCACGTCGTCCACGGCGGTGGGAAAGCGGTGCTCGGGGCCCATGCGGTAGTCGACCGCGACCACCGCGCAGCCCGCGCCGTTGGCCAGCTCGCGGCACAGCACGTCGTGCGTGTCGAGGTCGCCGATGACCCAGCCGCCGCCGTGGTAGTACACCAGCACGGGCAGCGGGCCCGGGCCTGCGCCGAGCGGCTTGTACAGCCGCACCGCAATGGTGCCGTGCGGCCCGTCGGCGGCGAGGTCGCGCACCTCGGCGACCTCGGGCGGCAGCGGCTGCGTGGCGGTGCGGCGCTCGCGGTAGTAGGCCCGCGCGTCGGCGGGCGACAGGGTGTGGGTCGGCGGAATGCCGCGCGCTTCGATGAAATCCAGCAAGGCGCGCGCCTGGGGATGCAGCATGGTGTCTCCGGTGAATCGAACGGAGCGCTCAGTGTGGAGGGCGGGGCGCCTGCGGGCTATCCGCATGCACCCGCACCCGACCGGCGTCCTGGCGACAAGACCCGCACCATGCCCGCACCGCTGCGGGGTCGCTTGCGAAAACTGGCTACCGGGGCCCGGCTCGCGGGTTCACCCGGAGGGTTCGGTCGCTCAGGCCGTGCGGGGCTTCACGCGCGAGGCGGCTTCCTTGGCCAGCTGGCGGGCCGTGTCGGTGTCGGCCGCGTGCACCAGCGCCACGCCCATGCGACGCTTGACGAAGCTCTCGGGCTTGCCGAACAGGCGGATGTCGCTGCCCGGCACCTGCAGCGCCTCGGCCACGCCGTCGAAGGCGATGCCGGTGGCGTCCACGCCGCCGTAGATCACGGCGCTGGCGCCCGGGCTCTTGAGCGAGGTGTCGACCGGCAGGCCGAGGATGGCGCGCGCGTGCAGCTCGAACTCGTTCTGCCACTGCGTGGCCATGGTGACCATGCCGGTGTCGTGCGGACGCGGGCTGACTTCGCTGAACCAGACCTCGTCGCCCTTCACGAACAGCTCCACGCCGAACAGGCCCTGGCCGCCGAGGTCGGCCGTGACGGCCTGCGCGATCTGCTGGGCCTTCTGCAACGCGGCCGGCGCCATGGGGTGGGGCTGCCAGCTTTCCACGTAGTCGCCGCTGACCTGCACGTGGCCGATGGGGTCGCAGAACTTCGTTTCGACGGCGCCCGCCGCGTCCTTGGCGCGCACGGTCAGCAGCGTGATCTCGTAGTCGAAGTCGATGAAGCCCTCGACGATCACGCGGCCATGGCTCACGCGGCCGCCGGCCATGGCGTAGTCCCAGGCCTTCTGCACGTCGGCCGGGCCGTCGATCTTGCTCTGGCCCTTGCCGGAGCTGCTCATCACGGGCTTGACGATGCAGGGGTAGCCGATGCCCGCGTCGATGGCGGCCTGCAACTCGGCCAGCGAGTCGCAGAACTTGTAGGGGCTGGTGGGCACGCCCAGCGTCTCGGCCGCCAGGCGGCGGATGCCTTCGCGGTCCATCGTGAGGCGGGCGGCGCGGGCCGTGGGAATCACGCGCACCACGCCCGCGTCTTCCAGCTGCTGCAGCATGGGCGTGGCGATGGCCTCGATCTCGGGCACCACCAGCGTGGGCTTCTCGGCCTCGATCAGCGCCTTGAGCTGGTCGGGGTCGCTCATGGTGATGGTGCGCGCGTGGTGCGCCACCTGCTGGCCGGGGGCGTTCTCGTAGCGGTCGACGGCGATGGTCTCGACACCCAGGCGCTGCAGGGCGATCAGCACCTCCTTGCCGAGCTCGCCGGAGCCGAGCAGCATCACGCGGGTGGCGGAAGGGGACAGGGGGGTGCCGAGGGTGGTCATGCGAGGGCTCGAAAAAATGGGGTTGAAAACAATCGCAGCACTGTAAGCCACCCCGGGCCGGTGTCGCCCACGGGAACGGCGGGCCCACCGGGCTGCTTCACAATTACCGCCATTGCGCGACGGCGGCTCCACGCCTGCCCTCGCCTCCGCTTTTCTTTTTTGTTTCAAGGAGCATTTTTCATGACGATTCAGACTGTGGGCATCATCGGCGCCGGCACCATGGGCAACGGCATTGCCCAGGCCTGCGCGGTGTCGGGTGTCAACGTGGTGATGATCGACGTGGCCCAGGCCGCCGTCGACAAGGGCATTGCCACCATCTCGGGCAGCCTCGACCGCCTCATCAAGAAAGAAAAGCTCACGGCCGAGCAGAAGGCCGCGGCGCTGGCGCTGATCAAGGGCTCGACCGACTACAACGACCTGAAGGGCGCGCAGCTGGTCATCGAGGCCGCCACCGAGAACCACGCGCTCAAGCTCAAGGTCCTCAAGCAGGTGGACGAGCTGGTGGGTCCCGAGGTGATCATCGCGTCGAACACCTCGTCGATCTCGATCACGCAGCTGGCCGCCGCCACCTCGCGCGCCGACCGCTTCATCGGTATGCACTTCTTCAACCCGGTGCCGATGATGGCGCTGGTGGAGCTGATCCGCGGCTACCTCACGAGCGACGCCACGCACGACGCGGTGAAGGCGCTGGCCGAGAAGCTGGGCAAGTCGCCGATCACGGTGAAGAACGCGCCGGGCTTCGTGGTGAACCGCATCCTGGTGCCGATGATCAACGAGGCCTTCTTCGTGCTGGCCGAGGGCCTGGCCACGGCCGAGGACATCGACGCCGGCATGAAGCTGGGCTGCAACCAGCCCATCGGCCCGCTGGCGCTGGCCGACATGATCGGCCTGGACGTGTGCCTGGCCGTGATGGAGGTGTACCTGGAGCAGTTCGGCGATTCCAAGTACCGCCCCTGCCCGCTGCTGAAGGAAATGGTCGCCGCCGGCCAACTCGGTCGCAAGACCGGCCGCGGCGTCTATACGTACTGATCCGGCATTCCATAAAAACAAGGAGACAAGCAACGCCATGACCGCCACCCCCACCACCCCGCCCGCCGAAGGCTGCATCGACACGCAGGTGCTCGACCACGTGCTGCTGATCGGCATCAACCGCCCCGCCAAGCGCAACGGCTGGACGCCGCCGATGTTCAAGCAGCTGGCCGAGGCCTACACGCGGCTGGACGACGACCCCAGCCTGCGCGTGGGCGTGCTGCATGCGTTCGGCGACCACTTCACGGCGGGCCTGGACCTGCCCGCGGTCACCGAGTACATGAAGCGCGGCGAAAAGGCGATTCCGGCCGGGCTGGTGGAGCCGCACGACTTCGGCCTGGAGGGCTACCGCCGCCGCACCAAGCCGATGGTGGCGGCCGTCAAGGGCATCTGCTTCACGGTGGGCATCGAGCTGATGCTGGGCGCCGACATCGTGGTGGCGGCCGACAACTGCCGCTTCTCGCAGATGGAAGTGCAGCGCGGCATCATGGCCACGGGCGGTGCCACGCTGCGCATGGCCGAGCGCGCGGGGCTGGGCAACGCGATGCTGCACCTGCTCACGGCCGACGAGTTCGGCAGCGCCGAGGCCTATCGACTGAACTTCGTGCAGAAGGTGGTGCCGGCCGGGCAGGAGCTCGACGCGGCGCTGCAGATCGCGCAGCGCATCGCGGCCCAGGCGCCGCTGGCCGTGCAGGCCACGCGGCTCAACGTGCTCAAGGCGATCGAACACGGGCCGCTGGCGGCCGTGGCGGAATTCATCGAGACGCAGAAACGCCTGTCGAACAGCGAGGACGCGGCCGAGGGCGTGCGCTCCTTCATCGAGCGCCGGCCTGCGCGGTTCAGCGGCCGCTGAGGCTGTTGATTTCCGTTCCGTTTCTGTCGTCCACTGGAGCCCGTTGCATGCCATCTTCTTCTGTGTCGTCGTTTCTCTTCTTTCAACGCACGGCGCTGGCCGCCGCCTTCACCCTTCTTGCCGTGAACACCAGCCTCGCCCAGACCCCGCCGGCGCCCGCGCTGCCCGATCCTGCCGCCACCTCGGTCGAGGCGCTGGGCTGGATGCAGGGCTTTCCGCCGCCGCCCGACAAGCAGATCACCTTCGACAACCCGGTCGGCGGCGTGTACCCGCGCATCCGCTGGAGCTTCTCGCACGTGCGCGAGACGGTGCCCACGGCCAACGTGTGGCGCGGCCCCGGCGCCGCCAGCCCGCTGCCGGCGGCCAAGCCCCGCTTCGACATCGAGGCCGTGCGCTTCCAGCCCATGGGCGGCGGCGAGGCGCAGACCTTCGGCCAGATGATCGCGCGCACCTACACCGACGGCATCCTGGTGCTGCACCGCGGCCAGGTGGTCTACGAGAAGTACTTCGGCGCGCTCACGCCCGAGCGGCCGCACCTGGCGATGTCGGTCACCAAGTCCTTCGTGGGCACGCTGGCGGCCATCCTCGCGCAGGAAGGCACGCTCGACCCGTCGGCGCCGGTCACCAAGTACCTGCCCGAGCTCAAGGACACGGCCTACGGCGACGCCACCGTGCGCCAGGTGATGGACATGACCATCGGCGTGCGCTACTCCGAGAACTACGCCGACCCGAAGGCCGAGGTCTGGGACTATGCGCGCGCCGGCGGCATGCTCACGCAGGGCGCCAACTACACGGGCCCGAAGTCGTTCTACGAGTTCCTGGCCACGCTCAAGAAGGAAGGCACGCACGGCGACGCCTTTGCCTACAAGACGGTCAACGCCGAGGTGCTGGCCTGGATCGTGCGCCGCGCGTCCAACCGCTCGCTGGCCGACCTGCTGAGCGAGAAGATCTGGCGCCGCATCGGCGCTGAGCAGGACGCGTATTTCATGGTCGACCGCATCGGCACCGAGTCGGGCGGCGGCGGCCTGAACACCGTGCTGCGCGACATCGCGCGCTTCGGCGAGACGCTGCGCAACGGCGGTCGCGCGCCCAACGGGCAGCAGGCGATCGCCAAGGCGGTGGTCGACGACATCCAGCGCGGCGCCGATCCGGCCAAGTTCGCGAAGGCGGGCTACGCGCTGCTGCCGGGCTGGAGCTACCGGAACATGTGGTGGGTCTCGCACAACCCGCACGGCGCGTACATGGCGCGCGGCATCCACGGCCAGAGCATCTACGTCGATCCGAAGGCCGAGATGGTGATCGTGCGCTACGCCGCGCACCCGATCGCCGCCAACGCGGGCAACGACCCGCTCACCCTGCCCGCCTTCCAGGCCATGGGCGAGGCGCTGATGAAGCCTGAGCCCTGATGAGGCGGTGAGAAGAAGGAAGACGGGTCAGCCGGCAGCCGCCGGGGCCCGTGCCTTCGCGATGACGAGCAGGCCGTCCATGATCAGGCTCTCGACCAGTTCGAAATCTCCGTTCATGGCGGGCGCCATCTTCCAGCCCGCGCCGCCGGTCATGAAGCAGGCCGGCTCGGCGCCGCAGTGCGAGCGCACGTGCTGCACCATGCGCTCGACCGCGCCCGCGATGGCGTAGGTGCCGCCGCTGGTCAGCGCGTCGCTGGTGTTGGTGGGAAATTCGCGCACCTCGCCGGTGGGCACGTGCAGGCCCGCCGTGCCCGATTCGAGCGCGCGCAGCATGATGCCGTGGCCCGGCAAGATGAGGCCGCCCAAAAACTTGCCGCTGGCATCGATCGCCTCCACGGTGACGGCCGTGCCGATCAGCACCACCACCATCGGCCGCTCGGGCCCTTGCGACAGCATGCGGTGGCGCGCGCCGATCATGGCCACGAAGCGGTCGGCGCCCAGCCGCGTCGGATGGTCGTAGCCGTTGACGATGCCGGCCTCGCCCGCGCTCGACACCACCCAGCGCGGGGCGCAGTCGAAGCGTTCGGTGATCTGCTCTTCGGCGCGCCGCCGCAGCGTGTCGCCAGCCACGACGCAGCCCAGCATGGAACCGGGCGCCGGCAGGTCGGCCCAGGGGCCGTCGGCCAGGCGTTCGATGTGGTCGAGAAACTCGGCACCATGGGCCTGCAGTGCCGCACCGGGGAAGGCCCCCTCGTAAAGCGCCCACTTGAGCCGGGTGTTGCCGATGTCGATGGCGAGGAAGGGGGAAGACATGCGCGCGATTATTGCGACTTTGTTGTTATTCCTGCTGGCGCCTCTTTGACAGTCGCGGCGCGGGCCTACGCGGAGGGTCTCGGTTCCACCGCTACATTCGCCTTTTCCATCCACCACGGCACAAGGAGAAAACCATGGGATTGCTCAGCTTCATCAAGGAAGCCGGTGAAAAACTGTTCGGCGGTTCGTCGGCCCAGGCGGCCACGCCCGATGCGAACACGGCAGCTGCCGCGGCCATCAAGACCTACATCGAGACCCAGAACCTCGGCCTCACCGGACTGGAAGTGACCTACACCGCCAGCAGCGGCGTCGTCACCCTCGCGGGCCAGGCGCCCTCGCAGGAAGCCAGCGAGAAAGCCGCGCTCGCCGCGGGCAACGTGGCCAACGTGACGAGCGTGGACAACAACCTCGTCGCCCCGGCCGCACCGCCCGCCCAGTACCACGACGTCGTGCGCGGCGACACGCTCTCGGCCATCTCGAAGAAGTACTACGGCGACGCCAACAAGTACAACGCGATCTTCGAGGCGAACAAGCCGATGCTGTCGCACCCCGACAAGATCTATCCGGGGCAGAAGCTGCGCATTCCGGCACTCTGACCACCGCAACGGCGCCTCGCTAGGCGCCGTTGTGCCGCCAGGCCCCTGGCGACACGCCGTACTCGCGCTTGAACGCGCGGTTGAAAGCGGCTTCCGATTCGTAGCCCACGCCTTCGGCGATGCGCGCCAGGTTGCCCTGGTCCTTGCGCAGCATGCCGGCGGCCAGGACCATGCGCCAGCGCGCGAGGTAATGCATGGGCGGCGCGCCTACCAGTTCGGTGAAGCGGTCCGCCAGCACGCTGCGCGAGACGTGGATTTCCTGTGCCAGTGCGTCGACCGTCCAGTTGCGCGCGGGCTTGGCGTGCATCAGCGCCAGGCAGCGGCTCACGTGGGGGTCGCGCAGGCCCGCCAGCCAGCCCGGGTTGTTGGCGGGCATGGATTCGATGTAGCCGCGCAGCACTTCGGTGAACAGCACTTCCGCCACCTTGGCGGCGACCATCTCCGAACCGGGCGTGTGCGAAGCCGCATCCCCCAACACGAAGTGGACCGACTGCTCGATCCACGGGCCCGCCGGCCTGCTGCGCAAGGGCGTGGTGAACAGGCGCGGAATGTTCGCCATGACGGGGTTGGGCGCGTCGCCTTCGTACGCGAACCAGCTGCACACCAGCAAGGTGCGGTCGCCCTGGCCGCCGTAGCGCACGCGCGCCAGTTCGGGTGCTCGCGGACTCACCACATGCGACATGTCCACCGCCGCATGCTGCAAGCCGCTGCCCAGCACATGCGAATCGCCATGCGGCGCGGCGATCACGTCGCCGGCGTGCGCGCGCAGCGGCGCCTCGCCTTCGACCTGGGCCCAGCATTCGCCTTGCAGCACGAGGTGGCAGATGGCCAGGCGCTGTGCGCCGGGCCTGAGCACCTGCGCGATGTCCGCGCCCCTGGGTACCTTGAAGCACCAGGGTGCATACATGTCCCCGTTCAGGAACAGCGCGCCCTCCAGGCGGATGGTCCGCAGCACGTCCGACAAGACATCCATGGTCACCTCCCGGCTAGCGAGGGCGGGGTTCCGGACAACAAGTCCGGCGAGACGGGCAATACAGGACGGCTTCGCGTCGGCACCATAGGTCCTGGTCGCCTTCGACCGATTCTAGACAGGAGTACCGCCATGCCCAAGTTCGTCATCGAGCGAGAGATCCCCGGCGCCGGCCAGTTCACCGCGGCGGACCTGAAAGCCATCTCGCAAAAATCCTGCGGCGTGCTCAGCAGCATGGGCACCGACATCCAGTGGATCCACAGCTACGTGGCCGACGACCGGATCTACTGCGTCTACCAGGCCACCGACGAGGCCCTCGTGCGCCGGCACGCGGAGCTCGGCGGCTTCCCGGCCAACCGCGTGGACCGGGTGTACAGCGTCATCGACCCGGCCACGGCCGAGTGAGGCGGGCAGCGCGTTCTAGTTCTGGCGCCAGGGCAGCCCGCGCTTGCGCCAGCCGCCGGTCAACCCGCGGTGTCCGTTCTCGTCCGGGTTGCCCTCGAAGCCTTCGAGGATGTTGTAGGCCTGCGCGCCCAGCTCGGTCGCCCGCTTCGCCGCCGCGATCGAGCGCACGCCGCTGCGGCACAGCAGCACCAGCTTCTTGCCGCCCTCCGCGGCGGCGCGCACGCCGTCGTCGAAGGCCGGGTTGATCGCCATGCCCGGCCACTGCTTCCAGGCCAGCGGCACGGCGCCGGGCACGTAGCCGACCCACTCGCGCTCGGCGTCGGTGCGCACGTCCACCAGCACGGCCTCGCCGCTCGCCATCCACTGCGCCGCCTGCTCGGGCGTCACATCGCCGGCGTAGCCTTTTTCTCCAACGGGTTCACTCATGGTTGCTTTCTCTCTCGAATCTCTAGGGTAAGCCCGGAGCCTTTGGCGGCTGCGGGCGATCGATTTGCACGCCGGATGATGGAATTTTTCACCGGTTCGTGAAAACCCTGTTTGTCACAAGGTGTGGCGCGCCAAAGATGGCGGTCGCGGCCAGTCGAAACCATAACGTGAAGACGACGGCCTGGGTGTTCCGGTCAGAGAACTATATGGAGAGACACATGACAGACAGCAAATCGCCCCGCCGTCGCAGCCTTCTCAAGGGCGCGGCGGTGGCCGCAGGCGCGATGTCCGCGCCGATGGTCAGCATGGCCCAAACCACGTCGCTGCGTTTCCAGAGCACCTGGCCGGCCAAGGACATCTTCCACGAGTACGCCAACGACTTCGCCAAGAAGGTGAACGACATGGCCGGCGGGCGCCTGAAGATCGAGGTGCTGCCCTCGGGCGCCGTCGTGCCCGCCTTCCAGCTGCTCGAAGCGGTGAACAAGGGCACGCTTGACGGCGGCCACGGCGTGGTGGCCTACCACTACGGCAAGAACTCGGCGCTGGCGCTGTGGGGTTCGGGCCCCGGCTTCGGCATGGACGCCAACACCGTGCTGGCCTGGCACAACTACGGCGGCGGCAAGGCGCTGCTCGACGAGATCTACAAAAGCCTGAACATGGAAGTGGTGTCGTACCTGTACGGCCCCATGCCCACGCAGCCGCTGGGCTGGTTCAAGAAGCCGGTGGCCAAGGTCGAGGACATGAAGGGCCTGAAGTTCCGCACCGTGGGCCTGGCCGTGGACATGTTCACCGAGATGGGCACGGCGGTGAACCCGCTGCCCGGCGGCGAGATCGTGCCCGCGCTGGACCGCGGCCTGATCGACGCGGCCGAGTTCAACAACGCCTCGAGCGACCGCGTGCTGGGCTTCCCCGACGTGGTGAAGAACTGCATGCTGCAGAGCTTTCACCAGTCGGGCGAGCAGTTCGAGGTGCTGTTCAACAAGGGCAAGTACGCCGCGATGCCGCAGGAGCTGCGTTCCATCATCGACTACGCCGTGCAGGCCGCCAGCGCCGACATGAGCTGGAAGGCGGTGCAGCGCAACTCGCAGGACTACGCCGACATGAAGAAGGCCGGCATCAAGTTCTACAAGACGCCCGACGCCGTGCTGCGCGCGCAGCTCGCGGCTTGGGACAAGACGGTGGAAAAGAAGGCCGGCGAGAACCCGCTCTTCAAGAAGGTGCTGGAGTCGCAGCGCGTGTTCGCCGAGCGTGCGCTGCAGTGGCAGAACGACTATGGCGTCGACTTCAAGATGGCCTACAACCACTACTTCGGGAAAAAGAAGAGCTGATGCTTCCCGTCGGCGCGCACGTCGTTCCTGCGCGCGCCTTCCCCCCGCACAGGGGGCAACACCGGTGGCCCGGCATCGCCGGCGCCACGGTGTTCCATGAACGGGCCTCGCCCATGCTGCTGCCGCCATGACCATCCAACGCTTCCTCCACGCCGTCGACCGGTTCAGCATGCTGGTGGGCAAGACCTTCTCGTGGCTCATCGTCGCGCTGATGCTGCTGGTGTGCGGCGAGGTGTTCAAGCGCTATGCGCTGAACGCGCCCACGGCCTGGATCTTCGATGCCAACAACATGCTGTATGGCACGCTCTTCATGATGGGCGGCGCCTACACGCTCTCGCAGGCCGGCCATGTGCGCGGCGATTTCTTCTACGGCAGCATGAAGCCGCGCACGCAGGCCGCGCTCGACCTCGTGCTGTTCGCGGTTTTCTTCCTGCCCGGCGTGGTGGCGCTCACCTGGTCGGGCTGGACCTACTTCGGTGAATCGCTCGCGATGCGCGAACAGACCTTCAACGCCGACCCCATCCCGGTGTACCCCTTCAAGTTCGTGATTCCCGTGGCCGGCGCGGTGCTGCTGGTGCAGGGCCTCGCCGAGATGGTGCGCTGCGTGCTGTGCCTGAAGACCGGCGTGTGGACGCCGCGCCTGAAAGACGCGGAAGAGATGGACGTGGTCGGCGACCAGCTCGCCAGCAGCAGCTACGTGAACGAGGCCGACAAGCGCGAGGTGATCGAGAAGGCCCACGCCATCGAACAGGCTGCGCAGCAACGCAAGAGCGACACGAGCAACGGGGGTGCCGCATGAGCGAACCCGCACTCGGCCTGCTGATGCTGGGCCTGATCGTCTTCGTGATCATGCTCGGCTTTCCCACGGCGTTCACGCTGATGGGGCTGGGCATGTTCTTCGGCTTCATCGCCTTCTACGACCCCGCCTCGCCCTGGCTCGACAACAAGGTCTTCGACCTGATGGTGCAGCGCGCCTTCGGCGCCATGACCAACGAGACGCTGCTGTCCATTCCGCTCTTCGTGCTCATGGGCTACGTGATGGAGCGCGGCGCGCTGGTCGACAAGATGTTCCACAGCGTGCAGCTCGCGTTCCGCCGCGTGCCGGGTTCGCTGGCGGTGACCACGCTCATCGTCTGCACCTTCTGGGGCATCGCGAGCGGTCTGGTGGGCGCGGTGGTGGTGCTGATGGGCGTGATCGCGATGCGCCCGATGCTCAACGCGGGCTACGACACGCGTCTGGCGGCTGGCGTGATCACGGCCGGCGGCACGCTGGGCATTCTCATTCCGCCCTCGGTGATGATCATCGTGTACGCGGCCGTGGCGGGGCAGTCGGTGGTCAAGCTGTATGCGGCGGCGATGTTCCCGGGCTTCTTCCTCGCCCTGCTGTACCTGATCTACGTGATCGGCTGGGCCGTGCTGCAACCGAAGGTGGCGCCCAAGATGCCGATCGACCAGCAGCGTGCCCCCATCACGCCGTGGGTGGCCCACCTCGCGGCCAGCTACTCGCCGCGCATGCTGCCCGCGCTCGCCGCGGCCGTGGTGGCGCCGGGGCGTGCCCTGCGCGGCGCGGTGGAGGGCGTGCGCCTGAGCTGGTGGCTGCTGCTGCGCGGCCTGCTGAGCGCACTGGTGCCGCTGGCGCTGGCCGCGGTCACGCTGGGCTCGGTGTGGTGGTACGTGACCATCTACTCGCAGAAGGACAACAACGCGGGCGCCCCGGTGGCCACGCAGCAGGCGACGCAGAAAACCGGCGAGCCCGCAGCCGCCGCGCCGGCTGCAGCCGAACCGTCCGGCACCGGTCTCGCCGAGCCGCCGAGCACCGACGAACCCGCGAACACCACCGAAGGCAGCGGCCTGCAGGAGCCCCCCGGCGGCGTCGAGGAACCTCCGGGCAGCGAGCCCGCCACCGCCCCTGCCGGTGAAGGTGGCCTGCAGCAGCTGGGCGACGCGGTCGAGGCACCCAAGACCGCGGCAGTGCCCGAGGCCTTCTACACCGGCTTCTGGGTGGCCTGCCTCTTCACGCTCGCGCTGCTGGGCTGGTACTACTGGCGCATGGACGCGGAGCAGTTCGAGATCCTGCGCATGCTGGTGTCGTCGGTGATGCCGCTGGCCACGCTCACGCTGGTGGTGCTGGGCGTGATCCTGTTCGGCATCACCACCGCCACCGAGTCGGCGGCGGTCGGCGCGGCCGGCGCCTTCCTGATGGCGTGGCAGGCCGGCACGCTGAACTTCAAGAAGATCAAGGAGGCGGTGTTCCTCACGCTCAAGACCACCTCGATGGTCTGCTGGCTCTTCGTGGGCTCGGCGCTGTTCTCGGCGGTGTTCGCGCTGCTGGGCGGCCAGCGCATCGTCGAGGAATGGGTGCTGAGCATGAACCTCAGCCCGCTGCAGTTCCTGCTGCTGTCGCAGGCGATCATCTTCGTGCTGGGCTGGCCGCTGGAGTGGACCGAGATCATCGTGATCTTCGTGCCCATCTTCCTGCCGCTGCTGGCGCACTTCCAGATCGATCCGCTGCTGTTCGGCGTGCTGGTGTTCGTGAACCTGCAGGCAGCGTTCCTGTCGCCGCCGGTGGCGATGTCGGCCTTCTATCTGAAGGGGGTTTCGCCGCCGCACGTGACGATCAACCAGATCTTCGCGGGGATGATGCCGTACATGCTGATCGTCATCCTGTGCATGGTGTTCATGTACATCTGGCCAGGGCTGACGCTGTGGCTGCCGCAGTATCTGTACGGCTGAACGCGCGCGCCTTCTCAGGCTGAGGCCGGGCGCCGCGCGAAGCGGCGGCGCTCGAGCAGCTCGAACAGGCCCATGCCCAGCAGCATGGCGCCCACGAAGACCAGCGCCTTGACCTCGCCCGTGCCGAGCGAGACCAGCGCGGGCCCGGGGCAGAAGCCCGCGATGCCCCAGCCGACGCCGAACAGCAGGCTGCCGCCGACCAGGCGGCGGTCGATGTGGCGCAGGCTGGGCAGCGCGAGCGGCCCACCGAGCAGCGACTCCTTGCGACGGCCCGCGAGCAGGAAGCCGACGGTGCTCACCGCCACCGCGCCGGCCATCACGAAGGCGAGCGACGGGTCCCAGGCCCCGCCCACGTCAAGAAAACCCAGGATCTTGGCCGGGTTGGCCATGCCGGAGACGATGAGGCCAAGCCCGAAGACAAGGCCGGCGAGCAAGGAAGCAATGGCGGTCCACATGGCAGGTCTCCCGGTTCACGACAGGTTGAGCAGGTGGCGCGTCACGAACACCGTGGCGACCCCTGCGGCGATGAAAGCCACCGTGGCGGCCAGCGAGCGCGGCGAGCGCCGCGCCAGCCCGCACACGCCGTGGCCGCTGGTGCAGCCCGCGCCATAGCGCGTGCCCACGCCCACCAGCAGGCCGGCGAGCGCGAGCGTGCCGTAGCCCGCGTCGATCTGCGCCGCGGGCAGCACGGCGAACAGCCCGTAGACGAGCGGCGCGCCGACCAGCCCGAGCACGAAGGCCGCGCGCCAGGCCATGTCGCCCTTCATGGGGCGCAGCAAGCCGCCCAGCACGCCGCTGACGCCGGCGATGCGCCCGTTGAGCAGCACGAACATCGCCGCGGAAAGTCCGATGAGCACGCCGCCGGCCAGTGCGGCCCAGGGCGTGAAATGAGGCCAGTCGATGGTGGGCATCTTCAGTTCTCCTTCGGGCAGTAGAGGCGGTACAGCACCGCCAGGATCTCGAGCAGGGCCGGGTCGGCCACGCGGTAGTAGATGTTCTTGCCCTCGCGGCGGGTGTCCACCACGCCTTCGGTGCGCAGCACCGACAGCTGCTGCGACAGGGTGGGCTGGCGGATGCCCAGCGTGCTCTCGAGGTCGCTCACGCACATCTCGCCCTGCGAGAGCTGGCACAGCAGCAGCAGCCGGGCCTCGTGGGCCAGCAGCTTGAGCACGGCGACGGCCTGGCCGGCGGCGCTGCGCAGCAGTTGGGGGTCGATGGCGTGGGTCGGGGTCTTCATGGGAGGATGACAGTTCGCGAAATAACATTATATGAATTAATATAATATTTGTCGCTTGATTGATTGAATGAGTGCCTGGCTTCCAGGCACCGCAGAAGGAGCGCCGATGACCCCGACC